>SKRY01000238.1 GCA_007118235.1 Candidatus Hydrogenedentota bacterium
CCGCACGATTTCCGTGCGGCAGTCCCTTTTGCAACGGATATTCGGAATCGGCGACTTGCTTATCGCCACGTCGGGGGACAAATGGGAGGCCACGATCCGAGGCGTGCCCGACCCCGAGCGGATTCAAACGCTGGTCATGGATCAGAAGCAGATGCATCAGGACGGGACGAGGACTGAATTCGCCGCGCCGCCCGTCTAGTCCAAGTCGTGGGTCACCAAGCCGCCGCCTTCATTGGGCGGCGGTTTTTCTCGTCCATTGAGCCGGCGATTGCGCCGGCGTTTTTTCGCTTGCGCGGGGGCCGCCGTTTCGCTAAGATAAACGGCTGCTGACTGGCGGAAGCTGCGTTATCTGGGATTGGCTTGGGGGATATCCAAGCCGGTGTAACGCAAGCAAGGCTTCCGCGCCGTTTGGGGAACCCGCCGCACGTGGACGCCGCGCCCGGCGGGAAAACGGACGAGAGAAGAAAGGATCCCATGGAATTTGATCGCGAGCAACTACGGACAACAGTGTGGCACGCCGAAGACCTTTCCACCGTCCATGAACAGTTGGAGACCAGTAAGGACGGCCTGAGCCAACAGGAAGCCGAGGAACGGCTGGGTGTTTTTGGCCCGAACACGTTGCGGCCTCCCAAGAAGCGCAGCGCTCTCATCCGGTTTCTGGCTCACTTCCATAACATCCTCATATATATCCTCCTGGCGGCCGCCGTGGTTACCGCCTTTCTTGGTGAATGGCTGGACACCTGGGTCATTCTCGGCGTGGTGTTAGTCAACACCGTCATTGGGTTTATCCAAGAAGGCAAGGCCGAAAAGGCGCTGGAAGCCATCGCCAAGATGGTGTCATTGGAGGCCACGGCGGTCCGCGATGGATCCCCTCAGCGGGTAGATGCGGAAACCCTTGTGCCGGGCGATGTCGTAGTCTTGGAAGCCGGCGACAAGGTGCCCGCGGATTTGCGCCTCATGGAAGCGCGGGAATGCGCCATTGACGAGGCCGTACTCACGGGGGAATCGGCCCCCGTTCACAAAGGTGTGAGTCCTCTTGACGCGAAGGCTTCCGTGGGTGACCGGACCTGCATGGCGTTCTCGAGCACGCTGGTGACTGCCGGTACGGCGCGCGGCGTGGTGGTCGCCACCGCCAACGACACCCAGATCGGACGAATCAGCGAACTGGTCGAACAAAGCCAGGAAATCATGACCCCCTTGATGCAGAAAATCGAGGTTTTTGGCCGAATTCTTGCGGTGGTCATTGTGGGGGTCGCGGCGTTCACCTTCCTTTTTGGGTTGCTTGTGGGCGAGGAAGAGCCCGTGGCTCTGTTTCTGGCGGCGGTGGCCATCGCGGTGGCGGCGATTCCCGAGGGGCTGCCCGCCATCATGACCGTCACGTTGGCCATCGGGGTGCAACGCATGGCCTCGCGCCGCGCCATCATACGCAAGTTGCCGGCCGTGGATACCCTAGGCGCCATCACGACCATTTGTTCCGACAAGACCGGCACGTTAACCCGCAACGAGATGATGGTGCAGCACATCTACGCCGGGGCTACCTCGGTCACGGTTAGCGGGCAGGGATACGACCCGTACGAGGGCTCGTTCGTATGCGAGGGCGAACCTTTTGATTGCCAAAGGCATCCCGCGTTGTTGGATGGATTGCGCGCCGGTCTGCTGTGTAACGACGCCTATCTGCGCCGCAGCCCCGAGACGGAGTTGTGGGAGCCCGTGGGCGATCCCATGGAGGGGGCGTTGCTCGTGGCCGCGCGGAAGGCGGGCTTTGACGAAACGCAGAAACAAAAGGCTTGGCCGCGGGTGGATAGCGTGCCCTTCGATTCGAGTAAACGCTATATGGCGACCCTGCACCATCCCAAACACCGCGACCGTGAAGACCAAGCCCTCATCTGCGTCAAAGGCGCGTTGGAGCGGGTGCTCGAAATGTGCACCCACCAGCGAAAAAACGCCGGCGAGGCGGAACAGGACATCGACCCCGTCGATTGGCTGTGGCACGCGGAAGCTTGGGCGCGCGCGGGACAACGCGTCCTCGCCATGGCGTGGAAAACGGCGCCGCTGGACAAGGAGACCCTTGAGCCCGCCGATCTCGAGGAAGGCGGATTCACCATGTTGGCCATTGTGGGGATCATGGACCCGGTGCGCCAAGAGGCCGTCGAATCCGTGAACCTGTGCCGGAACGCCGGCATCAAGGTGAAGATGCTCACGGGCGACCACGCCTTGACCGCCACCGCCATCGGCGCTCAACTCGGCATCGGCGACGGCGAAACCGCGCTGACCGGCGCGGATATCGAGGAGGCGTCGGATGAGGCGCTCGCCCAACATGTGCGCGATGTCGATGTGTTCGCGCGGGTTAGCCCCGAACACAAACTGCGGCTGGTGAAGGCTTTGCAGGCCAATGGCGAAGTGGTGGGAATGACCGGCGACGGCGTAAACGATGCCCCCGCCTTGAAAAACGCCAACGTCGGCATCGCCATGGGGATAAAGGGCACCGAGGTATCCAAGGAAGCCTCGGAAATGATCCTCACCGATGACAACTTTGCGAGCATTGTCAATGCCGTCGAGGAAGGCCGCACGGTTTACACCAATCTGCGCAAGGCCATCCTATTCCTCCTGCCGACGAACGGCGGGCAGGCGCTGACGATCATCGCGGCCATCATGGCGGGGTATATCCTTCCCATCACGCCGGTGCAGATCTTATGGGTGAACATGATCACGGCGGTCACCCTGGCCGTGGCGCTGGCGTTTGAACCGCCGGAAGCCGGTATCATGCACCGGCCGCCGCGGGATCCCGATCAGCCTCTAATCACGAAGTTCTTCTTGTGGCGCATCGCCTTTGTGAGCGTCACGCGCGCCATCGGGATCTTCGCCCTGTTCATTTGGGTGCGCCACATCGGGATGGAGGACGCGTATGCGAGGACCCTCGCCGTGAACACCTTGGTGATGTTCGAGGTCTTCTATCTGTTTAACGTACGCTACATCAAGGAGTCGACGCTGAACCTCAAGGGACTTCTGGAGAACCGCTTGGCCCTTCTCGCCGCGTTCATCGTGATCGCTGGCCAGCTTCTGTTCTCGTACGCGCCGTTCATGCAACAGTTGTTCGACACCACGGGCATAAGCTTGTTCCACTGGGTGGTTCTGCTGGTGGTGACAGGCCTTTCGTATTTCCTCATCGAAGGCGAGAAATGGCTCATCCGGCGCCGCGAGGCGGCTTTGGGCCGGGAAGTGGTCTCATGACCCCACTCCCGCAGTCTCGACAACGGAAACCGTCAAGATACTCTCCCCGGCGAACGGGGGTAAATTGGGGCTCTTTCGGAGGGATAGGGGGATAGAGAATGAATGAAACCGGGAAGGGGGTCGATAGCAGCGGTTGTGAATATAGCGAATCCCTATTGATGGCTGCCTTGATGAGTCTGCCCGTATTACTCATCGCGACGGGATTGGCAGTGGGGCTGGCCACGGAATCCGCGCTGGACCTCTTGGAGAACCTGAAGAGCATTCTGAAAGCGCCCAGCGTCCTGTTGACAGATTACCTGGCGGTGGGGGGACTAGGGGCCACGCTTATCAACGCCGGGGCATGCGGCCTTATCGGCTGTCTCATTATGATGGCGTTGCGAATTGAGGTGAGCGGACCGTTCATCGCCGCCATTTACACGGTCATCGGTTTCGCCTTCTTTGGCAAGAATCTTTTCAATATATGGCCGATCTTCATCGGCGTCATGCTTTACGCGCGGGTCGAGGGCACCCCAATAAGAAATTACGCGCTCGTGGCCATGTTTGGCACGACCCTCGCCCCGCTCGTTAGTTTCATCACCTTTGGTTCATGGTTGACGCCGGCTCTCGGCGCCCCCCTCGGAATCGCCTTGGGCATTGGCGCCGGTTTTGTCTTGCCGCCACTGGCGTCGCACATGCTCCAGTTCCACGATGGATACAACATCTACAATATTGGCTTCACGGGCGGGATACTGGCGGCCTTCTTTATTGCGGTTCTCCGCAGTTTTCAGTTCAAATTCGAGCCCGTGCGCCTGCTGACCAGCGAATACAGTGGAGGGCTTCAGGTATACTTTGCCGCGTTTTTCCTGCTGCTCATTGCATTGGGGTTGTGGATGAGCCGAAGTGATCTCCCTGGGTTGCGCGCCGCCTTCGCCCGGATTCATGCTTCTTCCGGACGGTTAATAAGCGACTTCACGACAATCGGCAGTCACGCCGCGGTTTTCGTCAACATGGGCGTTATGGGCCTCCTCGCCACGGCGTTCACCATCCTGCTGGGCGGGGCGTTCAACGGACCGGTGATCGGCGGTGTTCTGACTGTGGTGGGCTTCGCCGCCTTTGGCAAACATCTGCGCAACTGTCTCCCGATTCTTGTGGGGGTTTTCATAGCCTCGTTTTTCAAGACTTGGGAGGGAGGCGTCACGGAACTGGTGATAAGCGGGCTGTTTGGCACCACCCTGGCCCCCATTGCCGGTCATTATGGGGTGTTGGCTGGCATGCTGGCCGGCGCGTGTCATTTGTCCGTGGTGATGAATGTAGGGATGTTACATGGGGGCATTAACCTGTATAACAACGGATTTGCGGGAGGTTTCGTCGCGGCGTTTCTAGCACCGATAATTGACGCCTTCAAACGATAGCGCACCCGCTACGCGAAGGGCAGGTGAAACATGAAACACGAGATCAAAAAAATATCCAAAATAGTTGACGAGATAATTACATATTTCGTGTATGAGCTAGAGTGCTCTACATTGGAACTGCGCTACGAGGCCAGTGAAACCGCGTGCGTGCTCGACTTCAGCTTCCATGGCATTGAACTCTCCCGGGATGGGTTCACTCAATTGCGCAGAGAACTAAGGGGGGACCGCCAGCCAGAATTGGAAGACTACTACTGGCAACTCATGGGCAATACAGAAGAAAATGGCGCACTCGCCCTGGTGTCCATGATGGTGGATAACGCCGAGCTGAAATACGAGGGGGACACGATCCGTCTCTCTCTGCGGCGCAACTGGTAAGGGTAGTTCCTTTTCTTTCTGTCCCCCGTCCCCCCGTCCGGGCGGAAACAAAAAAATCACCGCCCCGCGCCCTCCGTAAAAGGAGCCGCGCGGGGCGGTGTACGTTTGGTCTATGCAGACGCGCGCGTTTGTGTTATCCGAACAACGGCGCGAGCACGAGGCTCACCACGCTCATCAGCTTGATAAGGATGTTGATGGAGGGGCCAACGGTGTCCTTGAGAGGATCGCCGACGGTGTCGCCCACCACGGCGGCCTTATGCGCTTCGGAGTTCTTGCCGCCGTAGTTGCCTTCCTCGATGTACTTCTTGGCGTTGTCCATCGCGCCGCCGGAGTTCGCCGAACTCAGGCCCAGGATCACACCAGCCGCAATGGCGCCCACCAGCATGCCCGCCAAGGCATCCGCCCCGAGGATGCTTCCCATGAGGATGGGGGCCAGAACCGCCAGCGCTCCTGGAACCAACATGCCGCGAATCGCGCCTTGGGTGGCGATGTCCACGCACGTCGTGCTATCGGGGAGGACGCCTTCCTTGCCTTCCCGCAGACCGGGGATACTCTCGAACTGGCGGCGCACCTCCATAATCATCATGTCCGCGCACCGGCCAACGGCCCGGAACAGCATGGACGAGAAGAACGAAGGCAGCATGGCGCCGATGAGAACGCCCGCAAGGACTTGGGGATCC
>SKRY01000058.1 GCA_007118235.1 Candidatus Hydrogenedentota bacterium
CATCAAGTAACGCAAACGCGCGCCCGGCATCCCGAGGCAAGACGTTGGGGATGCCGGGCGATTTCCATACAGCGAGCACGAGCGGGACGAAGAAGCGAAAAAGGAGCGGCGCATTGGCGAGGGAGAAGCTGGAACAACTCAAGGCGCGGTTGGCGGAAGCAGCGGACATAGACAACGCCGCGTCCCTATTGCAGTGGGACATGGAGGTGTACATGCCGCCGAAAGGCGCGGAGGCCCGCGGCATGCAGCTCGCGACGTTGTCCGCCCTGAAGCACCGGCTCTTCACGTCCGCCGAGGTGGGCGATCTGCTGAGCGCGCTTGACGATGCCGGGCTTTCCGAGGACGAGCGCCGTCTTGTGGACGTGACGCGGTACGACTACGATCGCGCGTCGGCATTGCCCGAGGAGTTCGTTCACGAGTTTTCCGAAGCCCAGACCCGCGCCTATCATGCCTGGATCAAGGCCAGGGCGGAGTCGAGCTTCCCCCAGTTTCAGCCGCATCTCGAAAAGATCGTGGAGCTGAACCAACGCCGCGCGGAATACCACGGTTACGAGGGTTCTCCCTACAACGCCCTGCTCGAAGACTATGAGCGGGGCATGACCGTCGAACGGCTCACGCCGCTATTCGACGCCGTGGCGCCCGGGCAAAGCGAACTCGTGCGCCAGATCGGGGAATCGTCCGCTCAACCCAACGCGGCCTGGCTCAAGGGCGAATGGGACGAGCAGGCGCAGTGGGACTTCTCAATCCAGATCCTCAAGGACATCGGCTACGACTTCGAGGCGGGCCGGCAAGACAAGTCGGTGCACCCCTTCACCACGAACTTTGACATGCACGATGTCCGGATCACCACGCGGCTCAGCACGGCCAACCCATTCTCCGCCCTCATGGGGTCGCTTCACGAAGGCGGTCACGCCCTCTACGAACAAGGAATCCGCCCCGAAGACCGCCGGACGCCGCTAGCGGGGGGGACGTCGCTGGGCATACACGAATCCCAATCCCGGCTCTGGGAAAACGTCATCGGCCGAAGCCTGCCCTTCTGGAAACGCTATACGCCGCTCTTCAAGCAGTACTTCCCGGACAACCTCGACGGCGTTGGGCCGGAAGAAGTGTACGCCGCCGTGAACCGCGTGACGCCGTCGCTCATCCGCGTCGAAGCCGACGAATGCACCTATAACCTGCACATCATCCTTCGCTACCGTCTCGAACGCGGCCTTATCGAAGGCCGTTTGGCGGTCGAGGATGTGCCGGAAGCCTGGAACGCGTCCATGAACGAATTGCTCGGCGTGGATGTCCCCAATGACGCCGAGGGCTGCCTGCAAGACATCCACTGGTCGCACGGCGCCATGGGCTATTTCCCCACCTACGCGCTGGGCAACCTGTACGCCGCGCAACTGCTCCAGGTGATTGAGCGCGACGTGCCCGGCTTGTGGGAGCAGGTAGAGCAGGGCGCCTTCGCCCCCTTGCTGACGTGGCTGCGCGAGCGCATCCACCAGCATGGCCGCCGCTACACGCCGGTCGAGCTGATGGAGCGGATCTGCGGCGAACCGCCGGACGCCGAACCCTATTTGAGCTACCTCACCACGAAGTACGGGGCCTTGTACGGGCTATAAGCGGTTGCATGAGGAATGTGCCGGGTTTTTGGCATCCCCCGGCCCTGCCGGGCCGCCCCCTTCCGGAGAGTGAATTGATCTGCTCATACGGAGGTGCATAGCCTTCCACCGATATGGCTGCTGCGCAGGGAAGAATGGTCTTCTCGGAAGGAGGAAAGGGGATGTTGTTCCTTGGGGCGGCGTTTTCACCCGGTGATTGGGGGTGACTGTCCCAGTGGCTTCAGCGTATACTCTGTGGTGTCCCAAAACATCTTCTTTCAGTCCTTCGGGATATGCCCGAAATCACTTCTCGATTTCAACGAAATGGCGAATCGTTTGTCATTCAGAACAGCGGTGTTCACACGCCGTTAGGAACCATTCAAAACCGTGACTGCTCGAAAGAAAAAGCTGCCCCTTGTCGCCGTCTGCGGACGGCCCAATGTGGGCAAGTCCACCTTGTTCAACCGCTTGATTGGCAAGCAACGCGCCATCGTGCATGGGGAGGAGGGGATTACCCGCGATCGCACGTATGGCGTGGCGGAGTGGGAGAATCGCACGTTTGCCCTTGTGGATACAGGCGGGGTGGTGGAAGATCCCGTGGACCCTATCACCCGGAAGATCCAGGAGCAGGTTCAGGCGGCGTTGGACGAAGCCGACGTCATTCTGTTCGTGGTGGACGCCCAGGGTGAAATCACGCGGACCGACGAGGAAGTCCGCGATTACCTCCTGCGCTTGGGCAAGCCGGTGGTGCTGGCGGCCAACAAACTCGACAACCCCAATTTGGAAATGCACGCCGTCGAATTCTACAGCCTTGGGTTGGGGGAGCCTTTCCCTGTATCCTCCACGCATGGGATCGGCATTGGAGATTTGATGGACGCCGTGCTGGCGCATTTGCCCAAGGCGCCGCAAACGCCGTCTGAAGATGAGGCGGAACAGGAGCTTCCCGGCCGGACCCGCGTCGCCATCGTGGGTAAGCCCAACACGGGCAAGTCCAGCTTCATCAACGCCATTCTGAACGAAGAGCGCACCATCGTCACCGAGGTTCCCGGCACGACCCGGGACGCCATCGACGTGGAGTTCCATTGGAAGGGCAAGGACTACCTTCTCATCGACACGGCGGGTCTGCGGCGCAAGGCGGGCATTCACAAAGACGTCGAACGGTTTAGCGTGAGCCGATCCCTGCGGGCGGTCCGCCGGGCCGACGTCTGTCTATTGATGATGGACGCCACGGAGGGCATCACGGAGCAGGACAAGCGTATTCTCGGCTACATACAAGAACAGGGGCGGCCGCATATTCTCGTGTGGACGAAGTGGGACCTCGTCGACGACAAGGAAACGCGCTTCAAGGAGTTGAAGGAAGAGCTGGGGTACAAGGCGCCCTACCTCAAGGATGTTCCCTCCCTCACCATCTCCAACCTCACGCGGCAGCGATTATTCACCGTCTTTGAGTACGTGGACCGGGTGGCGGAAGCCTCGGAGTTCCGCGTGAGCACGGGTGAATTGAACCGGCTGGTGCAAGAACTGCGGCGGAAAGCGCCCAGCGCAGCCATGTATGACAGGCATCAGGCGAAGATTCGTTACGCCACCCAAGCCAGCGTGAAGCCCACGGTCTTCGTCTTCTTTGTGAATCAGAAGAGGCTGTTCCACTTCAGTTATCTGCGGTTCATCGAGAACCAGCTCCGGGAACGCTACAACTTCGCGGGAGTCCCCATTCGGATTGAACTCCGGGAAGGGGAACCGAAGTCATGATGGACGCTCCCGAAATGTTTGTGACCGCCGCGGTCATTGTCCTGTCCTACGTGCTGGGGTCCATCCCCACCGGCCTGTGGATGGGCAAGGCGTGGCGCGGCGTCGACATCCGTGAGCATGGCAGCCAGAACATCGGCGCCACGAACACGTTGCGCGTGCTGGGGAAGAAGTTCGGCGCGCTGGCCTTGGCGGGGGATGTCCTCAAAGGCGCGATCGCCGTGTTGGTCATGGGGGAACTGAGCGCCTGGCCGCACGCGCCCTTGGCCTGCGGAGCCGCCGCCATCGCCGGACACACGTGGTCGATTTTCCTCCGGTTCCGCGGGGGTAAGGGCGTGGCGACGAGCGCGGGCGTATTGCTCGCGTTGATTCCCGTTTCAACCGTCGCGGGCCTGGCGGTGTTCGCGCTGGTGACTTGCGTCAGCCGCATGGTCAGCGCGGGCAGCATAATTGCGGCCGCCGTCATCGGTGCGCTCGTTCTGATTCTGGAGCGTGATCCCCTAACCCACCTCGAACACGATCCCGTCATCCGCGGCGTGGTCCTTCTCATGGTGGCGGTGGTCATCATCCGCCACCGCACCAACATCCAACGCATCATGCGCGGCGAAGAGCACAGGTTCTAGTACGGAGGCAGAAACCGCGCCTACGAGGGTGTACTTTAGGCATGAGACCTGCGTCGCTCGGTCTTCGCACAACGGGTTTTGGCCGCGCGTATTGAAGACGGCCAAGGAACGGCGATTTCCCGGGTGACTGAACTGTTGTGATCCACTATGCGCCCTCTCCCTCGGGGTGACCCGCCGGGCGTGTGCGCTCTGACGGCGCGAGGTCCCTTAGCCCCATTCGAAAGCCACGGCGGCGCGAACTTCGGGGCGGCTCATGACAGCCCTGGGGGTATCCAACGTCATACGGGTCAGCTCCCGCTGGATTTCCAAGCCTCGTTCGCCGAGCAATGCCGATCCACACTCCCGCCGCAACGCATCCACGAGCACGGGCCGCCCCTCTAGTCGGCGGGCCGCCCCGTCGAGCAACGCGGCGAATCCCTCCTCCGTTTCGGCGAGCGCGGGCCCCAGATGCCAAAAGCGCCGGCCAGGCCGCAGGAACGCGAAACCGCGCAGTCCCTTCTCCCGGCTTGGTAGCGCCAAGGCTTGGACGTCTTCCTCCCGGAACAAGTGGCGCAGCAAAGGGCCACGCTCGTGTTCCGCCCACGCACGGTCAAGGGCCGCCGCCTGTTCCAAACCAGCCTCGTCCAAGGGTTGGACTCCGCCGCCGTGGCCCTGATCCTCCAGTTGCCCGGCCCAGCGGTCAATGGGTTCCACGTCGTGAAACCCGTTGCGGATATAGAGCCTCCGTCCTTGATCGGTGGCGTCGAGCCCGATGACCTCGTACTTTTTCTGGCGGGCTTCCTGAATAAGGGTCTCGAGAATGTGCTTGCCAATGCCTTGCCCGCGGAAGGGCGGGTCCACGATGACCATCCCAATCCACGCGAGCCCCTGACCAAAGACCGCCAAAGCGCCTGTACCGGCCACGCGGCCGTCGCTCCGGAACACAAAGCAGGTGTCCGGGTTGAGGTTCAGCAAGCGCTCCCAATCGGTTTCCGTTTGGTTCCAGCCCGCGGCTTCGCTCAGCCGCGTGGCCTCGGGAATGTCGCTCCGTTGTAGCAAAGACGCCGTCAACGCTTCGTGCATGGTCCCTCACTTGTTCATGGCTCGTTCCCTTGGGCGGGATCTCTACCCCTGTGCAGGGCCGCCCTATCCGTAAGTCTAAGCTGGATGCTCTACTAGTTTCGCAATAGGTGGATCGCGGAGCGGGGGAACTTGATGTACACCTCCGCGCCCACGGGCCATTGGTTCTTGGGGAAGATGCCGGGTAGCAGAAAGTCGAGTTCCCCATCGAAGCGCAGGCCGGGTTCATGGGGACCGGTGGAGTTGTAGGCGATCCTTTCGGTCAACACGACGCAGCCATCGTCCTCGCCGGGATGATGCGTGGACACGGTGAGGCTGTCCAACGGTATCACGCCGTAGGCGGGACCCTCGGGGACGTGGGTTTCGGCAACGGGCGCGCCGTTGATGCAAAACACGTTACCATTGGACGACGCTTTGACCTCTCCCTTGGCGAGGTTGGGGAGTTGCAGGAAATCGGCCACGAACAGATTCTTGGGCCGGGAGAAGATCGCGCTGGGCGCGCCGCTTTGTTCAATCTGGCCATCGCGCATGATGGCGAGCGTGTCCCCGAGGGTAAGGGCTTCTTCCACACGGTGGCAGATGTGGATAAAGGTCGTGTTGAGCTGGGAATGGAGTTCCTTCAGGCGGCCCATCAGCTCCTTGCACGTGCTCTCGTC
>SKRY01000274.1 GCA_007118235.1 Candidatus Hydrogenedentota bacterium
ACCGGCGCTGTTCTGGCCGTGTTTTTTGTCTCCATCAGTCTGGCCGTGCCCGCCATCGTGAGAGCCGTCGTGGACCAGTTTCAAGCGGGCGAGATGACGCTGGATCGCCTGTTCATCTACTTCGGGCTCCTCTTGGCGGCGGCTCTCGGCACGGGGGTCGCCCGGTATTTTCAGCGCGTTCTCATGATCGGCGCATCGCGCAAGTTCGAATACGATTTGCGCAATGACTATTTCCGCCACGTGCAGCGCCAGTCCCGCAGCTTTTTCAATCGCATGCGCACCGGCGACATCATGGCCCGTTCGACCAACGACCTCAATTTCGTGCGCTCGTTCATTGGACCCGGCGTGATGGGAACGGCGGACATGGTCCGTCTGCCCTTCACCCTGGCCTTCATGTTCTACCTGAGCCCATGGTTGACGCTTATCGCGCTGCTTCCGATGCCCGTGGTTTCGTTGATGGTCTATGGTTTCCTGAGCTTCATCCATCGCGAGTCCAAGCAGGTCCAGGAGCAGTTCTCCACCGTGACCGCCCTGGCCCAGGAGAACCTGGCTGGAGCCCGCGTCGTCCGGGCCTATGGCATCGAGAATCGCGAACTCGAGGCCTTCCGCAAGGAATCGGAAGTGTACTTGCGGAAGAACCTGAGACTCGCGGCCGTTCATAGCCTTGCGTGGCCCATGATAGGCTTGAGCATCGCCGTGACGACGCTTCTCGTCATCTGGCAGGGAGGCATCGGAGCGATAGAGGGCCACGTGTCCCTCGGAGACCTCACGGCCTTCATCTTCTGTCTGGGCCTGTTGGCGTGGCCCCTCGTGGAGTTCGGCTGGGTGCTCACCCTGTACCAGCGGGGCGCGGTCGGCATGAACCGCATTAACGAGATACTGACCCTCGAACCAGAGATTCAGGATTCCGCGGACACCCGCCATGATATCGAACGAATTCGGGGTGATATTCGCTTCGAGCATGTGACGTTCGGCTACGGTGGCCAGCCAGCGTTGGAAGACGTGAGCTTCGAGATGGAAGCCGGGCAAACCATCGCCATCGTGGGTCCGACGGGCGCGGGCAAATCGACGCTCATCAGCCTAATCAACCGCGAACATGATCCCGATGAAGGCCGGGTGCTGATCGACGGCGAGGACGCCCGCCGCATTCCCCTTCGCGTGTTGCGGGGGGCGATTGGGTATGTTCCGCAGGAGACGTTCCTGTTCAGCGACACGGTCTGGAACAACCTCACGTTCGGCCAGCCGGACGCAAGCCCCGAACGGGTTGCCGCGGCCTGTGAAGTCGCGCAGTTCATGGAGACCGTCGACGGATTGCACGATGGATTTGACACGCTCCTTGGCGAACGGGGCGTGAATCTATCCGGCGGGCAGAAACAGCGCCTCGCCATCGCGCGGGCATTGATATGCGATCCCTGTATTCTCTTGCTCGATGACGCGCTATCGAGTGTGGACACGCACACGGAGGAGCACATTCTGCAAGGACTGAAGCGGGCCGCGGCGGACTGTAGCACGGTGCTCATCAGCCACCGGGTTTCGACCGTGCAACATGCCGATCTCATACTCGTCCTTGACGAGGGGCGAATCGTTGAACAGGGAACCCACGCCGAGCTGATCACGCGCGGCGGCCTGTACGCCAGCATGCATGAACGCCAGCTCTTGGCCGACGAATTGGACGAAACGGAATAGTCACGTGAGCGACGGGTATCACCTCGAGGACGAAATCCAGGCGAAGGCGTACGATAGCCGCCTCATGCGCCGTCTGCTGGGTTATGTGCGTCCCTTCAAGCTTTTGCTGACCATGGCGACCGTGTTGCTGGTTGGCGCCACGTTTTGCAGCGCGGCGGCGCCCTTGCTCACCATGAACGCGATCGACTGGTACATCAACAACCCCGAGCGAACCGAAGTCCAGCGGGCGATCGCGAGCCTTGAAGAGGCGGGCGAATCCATCCCGGCCGAACTGCGGGAACGCGTGGAGGCTTTCAAGGCGGGAGACCGGCAAAACCTCCTGTGGCTTGTCGCGATTATCGCGTTGGTAAGGGGGGGCGAGGCATTTCTTCGCTACGGCCAGTTGCTCACGGTTTCCTACGTGGGGCAACGGACGTTGCTCAATATGCGCATGCAGATATTCGGCCATCTGCAACGGCTGTCCCTGAGTTTCCTCGACAAGCACCCCGTGGGCCGGCTCATGACCCGCGTGACAAACGATGTCGAGAACCTTCAGCAGACCATCGTGACGGGACTGGTCCAGGTCATTAGCGATCTCTTCACTATCCTTGTTGTCCTCGGGTTCATGTTCTACATCAACTGGCAATTGGCGTTGGTAACCACAAGCACGGTGCCGTTCATCTTTCTCGCGAGCTGGATTTTTCGCCGCTTCGCCCGGCGGACGTACCTCGAAATCCGCAAGAAAATCGCCCGCCTCAACGCCTATATGCAGGAAAACGTGACCGGCATGCGGGTCGTCCAGGTGTTTGGCCGGGAAGACCGCAACTTTCGGGAATTCGATCGCCGCAACGTGGATCACCGCGATGAATGGCGCCGGCAAGTGCGCAATTTCGCCATTTACTTTCCCACCGTGGACGCCCTCGGCATGCTTTCGGTGGCGCTCATCATACTTTTCGGCGGCTATCAAATGCTTCAAGGCGTGGCCATTGCGGGCGGGACCGCTTCAGTGGGCATGCTGTACGCCTACGTGCAGTGGGCCGAGCGCATGTTCTCGCCGGTGCGGGCGCTCGCGGACCGCTACAACATGTTGCAAGAGGCCATGGCGTCGTCCGAACGCATCTTTCACCTCTTGGACACCGAGGAAGAGGTCCAGGACAAGGAAGACGCCGTCGTTCCCGAACACATCAACGGCCATGTGACCTTCGAAGACGTCTGGTTCGCCTATGAGGACAGCAACTGGGTGCTCAAGGATGTGAACATCGACATCGCGCCGGGCGAGCGCCTCGCCATCGTGGGCCACACCGGCGCGGGCAAGACCACGTTCACCTCACTCCTCAGCCGGTTCTACGATATTCAGCACGGCCGCATTCTCGTGGATGGCGTCGACGTGCGCGACTATGCCCAGGCGGCCCTGCGCGCCAACATCGGGGTTGTGCTTCAGGATGTCTTCCTGTTTTCCGGCACGATCCGCCACAACATCAAGCTCGGCAGCAAGGAGATGAGCGACGCCTGGATGCGCTCGTGCGCCGATTACGTGAACGCCCACCGGTTCATCGAGCGCTTGCCTGGCCAATACGATTACGACGTGGGCGAGCGCGGATGCAACCTTTCCACCGGCCAACGCCAGCTCATCGCCTTCGCGCGCACCCTGGCCCATGAACCGCGCATCCTGGTGCTCGATGAGGCCACGTCCAGCATTGACACCGAAACCGAGGCGCTCATCCAGGACGCGATTCACAAGCTCATGGAGAACCGCACGGCCATCGTCATCGCCCACCGCCTATCCACCGTGCAGCACGCCGATCGCATCGTGGTCATGCACCACGGCGAAATCCGGGAAATGGGCACTCATCAAGAACTCATCGCTCAACGCGGCCTCTACTACCGCCTCTACCGGCTGCAATACAAGGATCAGGAACACGTGGCGTAGCCTTTCGCCAAGACCCGTCTGTCCGCGCGCGGGCCGCATCCCGTTGCGCGCGCCCAAATGGTCGCATCGTCTTTGTCTGCTATGCTATCATCCCGGTGGTCAAAGGAGCTTGTTGTCAGCCGCCGCGCCGTTTCAAGGCGTTCCGGGCGTCACGGGAGTCGTTTTGCGTTTTCACGATTGGTCATGAGGATACTATCATGCGAGTATTAACCGGGCTTTCGGCCGTTGCCGTTATCGCCATGCTGTTCCCGTTGGCGGGGTGCCAACACCCGCCGTGGCAGCAAGGACAGCCAGTAGGCGGGATGGAATCGGACTACGACGACGATTTCGACAGTTATGGGGCCCCGCCGCATCCGGGACTGAGTCTCGCGCCCCAGCAACCCTTCCGGGATGTGCCCATCCCGCGGGGGCTTAACTACGACGGCCAGCGCAGCTTCATCTACGAACGGGCCGGTCTGGAAGTGGGCGAGGTGGTGTACACCACGCGGCACTCGGTGAATGAGCTGGTCGAGTTTTTTGTCCGTGAGGGCGCCGCGGCCGGTTGGAGCCTTGAGAACCGGCTTCAAGGAGAAGGCGCGGAATTGTCGTTCTTGCGCAGCAATCGCGAACTCCGTATCGCGATACGCGATGGCGGTTTCTTCAGAGGACGCCACGTGTTTGTCCGTCTCACGCCGAGGGATGGATGAGGATCGGGTTCTGTTGGCTCGCGCTCGCCGTGGCCTTGGCGGCCGGGGGATGCGCGACCCAAGATCTCGCGCTGGATCGGCGTGTACCCGTTCTCGGCGTCCAAGTGGGCGCGGAGACTGAGATAGAGGCCATCCTCGCCGAGGTCCAATGGGGCATGCAGGAGCGCCGCAAATCCCGTGTGTTGACCCATGTTTCGCGCAATTACCAGGATCCCGCGGGGCGGAGGTACGCGGATCTATACGGCTACTTCGACACGATCTTCAGCCGGTACCGCAACATCCGGATACGGCGGAGCCGTCCGCGAATCCTAGTGTTGGGCGACAACGCTCACTCCATTGAGCGCTTCACCACAACGGCCGAACCCGTGAATCCAGGCCTCCATCCCCCGCTCAATATGGAGGGTGAGGTTATGGCGTACTTCCGCCGGGAAGGCGGTACGTGGCGAATCATATCGTGGGACTTTCCATAACGTCATGCGCGCAAGGCGGGGCCGGGCGCGTCAAGAGATAGCATTACAGCGATTAACGAGGAGATAATGGCGGTCAATGGCTTTAGAAAAGGGACGTAAACGCAAGAAGCGCGGGGATATGTTCTTCGCTCCCACGCACGATGAAACCAGCGGCTCCGAATGGACCGCGTGGCTGGAGCATGTCCGGGAAAACCCGTTGCTTTACATCGCCGCGGTGGTCTTTGTTCTTATTAGCGCGATGGCGGGGGTTTTGTACCGGGTCAATGTACAGGCCCAACAAGCGCGGGTCGTCACCGAATATGCTCGCGCCATGCAAACGGAGGATCCCGCGGTGCGGGCTGCGGAGCTTCAGCAGTTGGCGAGCGAGGCGCGGAGGCTGCGCGAAGAGATTCTCTACATGGCGGCGGAATCGGCCTTTGACGCCGGGGAGTACGGACAGGCCGGCGAACTGTTCCAAGAACTTAGGCAGGAATATCCGGGCAGCGAGTTCGCGCCGTTCGCGGTGGAGGCCTTGGGCAATCTCGCCGAGGAAGACGGCGATTACGATGAAGCCCTGCGATTTTACGAGGAAGTCACCGAAATGTGGCCGGAAACGTTGCCCGGGAAACGCGCGTATTACGCGATGGGCCGGGTGCACGAACGCCTGGACGCCATCGAAGAGGCCATCGCGGCGTATGAAGAGCAGCTCGCCATCTTTCGAGGCTCGCATCAGGCCCGCCGGGCGCAAACCGCGCTGATGCGCCTCGATGTGGAGCATCCCGGGGAGGTGCCCGAGACCCTCGTGGAGGACGCGCCGCTCGTGGAAGACATGGACGCCATGCCTCCCATGGCGGGTGACGGCCCCATAATGGCTCCCCCCACGGGCGCGGAGCCTGCCCCGCCCCCGGCTCCGCCAATGGATGATGCGCCCATGGCGCC
>SKRY01000349.1 GCA_007118235.1 Candidatus Hydrogenedentota bacterium
ATTACATCATGGGCGAAGCCCAAGTCAGGTATCCTCAATACGATGAGGGCAACGAGGTCGTGTACATGAAACACAACATGGACAATGGGAAGTGGTACAATATTCGCGTCTTCATGTCCGCCGAGAATCTCTGGGTGTTCTTCGGCCCTGACCCCACGGAAGACGATGCCATAGAGACCGGCACGAACTACCTGGAATTTCCAGGCGCCGAACCCCTTCTTGCCCCTTCCGCGCATGCGCATGGCGACAGTGAAGATGTCCATCCGCTGACGGTTTCAGAAACCGCGCACTTGAAGTTAACGGTTGACGCGAGTGAAAGTAACCCCACTAGGTTTTGGTTCGATCGAATCTTCGTGCTTAAGTATGGGTTTGAGAACCTGGGGCTCGGAGAGCACTATCACTGGCATTGAGCGTAGTGGTGGGCCGGGCGCCGCCCGCGCGCGTCCGGCCCAGAAACGGAGGGTAGGATGATGCGAAGGTTTGGAAGAGTGACGATGGCGTGCGCCTGCGCGGCGTTTGTGTTGGGCGCATTTCTTATCACGATGCCGGTCCGGGCGGACGCCCCGGAACGGGTGGAACCGGCGCGGGTGTTTGGCTTGGTGGGCTCCAACGCATCGGCGCGGGCGTTCTCGCCCGTGGACGATCTCATTGTGATCGGCGGTTCGCATGGCGCCGTGCTTGATTCCAGCACGGGCGAGGTGGTTACGCGTTTCATCGGACACACCGCTTCGGACGCATCCTTTTCCGAGGATGGCAAGCGCTTGCTTACGTACTCGGAGGGGGGACGCGAGGCCCGCTTGTGGGACACCGAAACCTGGGAAACCGTGTTAAGCAGCGGCTCCGCTCGTGTGTATTCGGCCGCCCTGTCCCGGGATGGGCGGTATATGCTCACGGGTGAGATAGGCTCGGCTCGCTTGATAGATGCGAATACAGGAGACACGCTGCACACGTATGTCTATGAATACGAATACTATGGCACATTTCGCGTCAGTGGAGTGGCGTTGTGCCCGGAGGGGCGCATCGCCCTGACGGCGGGCCGCGATCTCCGCCTGTGGGATACGGAAACCGGGGAAATGATCCAGCAGCATGAGCCACGGTCTTCTCGTGAACTAGCGGTGGCCGTCTCGCCCGATGGGGAACGGTACATAACCGGACGCCAACGTGGACTAGCGCGCGTCTGGGACATGGAGACAAGGGAACTCGTACAGAGTTTTTCTGAGCACCCTAGCCACCGCACCGTGCACACCGTGGCCTTTTCCCCGGATGGGCGCCACGCGCTTTCCCGCGCCCGCGGCCACCCGGCTTACATATGGGACATCGAAACCGGCGAGATCATACATGACTTGGGGCGCCGCACGGTTGTGTTTTCCCCGGATGGCTCCCGTCTGCTCGTGGGATCGGGCGCGGGCGCGCCCCGGCTGCTGGACGCCGCCACGGCCGAGGAAATCACCAGGTTCGTAGGCCCGACCGGGGGATCCCAGCAAGATGGCCCCATGGCCGTTTCGCCCGATGGGGCCACCGTGGCCAGCCGGAGTTCGAATTCGCAGGTGTGGATGTGGGACATCGCCAGTGGGGAGCGGCTCAGGACCCTTGAGTGGGATATAGGGGAGCGGCTCAGGGATATGGTGTTTTCCTCCTGCGGCGAACGCCTGCTCTTGGGCTGGAGTTCCCAGACGTGGCTGGTGGATGCAGAAACAGGGGAACTCCTCCGGGTGTACTCGGACGACACGGTGGATTCTCGGTATGGGCCCGTGGAATTTTCCAGCGATGATCAGCGCCTCCTCACGGCGCAAGGGAGCCAAGTCCATCTCTGGGACGCCGAGAGCGGCGAGCAAGTGAGGGTGTTCGAGGACGCCGGGTCGGATGATTCGGTTACCTCCGTGGCGTTTTCGCCGGATGATGACTATGTGCTTACTGGCTCCACGGACGGGGCCGCCCGGCTGTGGCATGCCGAAACCGGCTCGCTCATCCGGACGCTGGAAGGCCACGAAGGCTTAATCAGGTCGGTGGCGTTCTCACACGATGGCCGGCGTATCGTGACGGGGGCGAGCGCGATGACGGCGTCCGGTGATGACACGGCCCGGCTGTGGGACACGGAGACCGGGGAGCACCTCCATACGCTCGAGGGCCACGAATCGTTCGCTTCCACCGGCACTTCCACCCGGACGGTCGAGTCCGTGGCGTTTTCTCCCGATGACCAATTCGTTCTCACCGGTTCTCAAGATCGTACGGCCATATTATGGGACCCGGACACGGGCGAGGCCCTTCGCATGCTCGAAGGCCACAACAGGTGGGTAATGTCAATGGCGTTTACCCCCTCCGGAGACAAGATCCTGACCAGGGGGCACGACGGCCTCGTGTTCTTGTGGGAGGTCGACGAGGAATTGCGGCGGGTATACGGCGACGTCACCGGCGACGGCGAAGTCAACGCCAGGGACATCCAAGTCGTCATCAACGCGATCCTTGGCCTGGAAGTGGACCCCCTTCACCGGCCCGACGTCAAACGCAACGACACCGTCGACGCCCGCGACCTCCAAGCCGTGATCAACGTGGTGCTTGGCATCGAACAATAACCAGCCCCACCCCGCCATCCACACAACAGCCCAGGGTGCCTCGCCCTGGGCTTTTTTTTGTTTACATAATGGTCGGGGCGGCCAGATTTGAACTGGCGACCCCCTGCTCCCAAAGCAGGTGCGCTACCGGGCTGCGCCACGCCCCGACCGAGCACTGGCATTGTAGCACAGGCGACGGGGCGGGGCCAAAGCGGTGGCGCTGGCTCTCGAGAATGACCGCGCGGCGGCCCCGCGCGGGGGGGTTGACACGAGTCCAAGGGATTGGAGACTATGGTATTCCAATTGTTCGCGGCGCGCGCGGAACTCGGGGGCGCTCGGTTCTGCCCAGGGCGCCTTGGCTGCCGCGCGCGGGCGTGAAGGGCACAGTCGCGTTTAACGGAGAAATAGTGGAGGAAGGTCTCATGAAGGCAAGGACGACCCGGCGCACATTCATGAAGCAGGCGGCCCTGGCGGGAGCCACGGCGCCCTTGATCCTGTCGGGGGCGGTGCGGGGCCAAAACAGACCGAAGCTGCGCCATGCCTCGATCGGCGTGGGCGGTCAGATGGGCATTCGGGATCTCATCAACATCAACGCGCATCCCGACGTGGAGATCGTGGCGTTGTGTGACGTGGATGAGCGCTACTTAGAGGAAGCGCTTGAGCACGGCGACGCGAATGTGGATCCCGATGTGCGCTTGTACCGGGATTGGCGGGAGTTGCTGGAGCAAGAGCAGGACAACATCGATTCCGTGAACATCGCGGTGCCCAATCACATGCACGCGCCCATCGCCATGTCGGCCATGCGGCGGGACAAGCATGTGTATTGCCAGAAGCCCTTGACGCATAGCATTTATGAAGCCCGCAAACTGGCCGAGGAAGCCGCGAAACGGCCCCGGCTGGTGACGCAGATGGGCGTCCAGACGCATTCCGACGGCCGGTACAAGACGGCGGAGGCCATGATCCAGTTCGGCGTGGTGGGACGCATCAAGGAAGCGCATTCCTGGGACTTGGTCCGCTGGCATTACACCGGCGACTTCACGGATCCGCCCATGGAACGCCAGCCGGAATCCGGTATTGACCCGCCCGATTATCTCGACTGGGATCTGTGGCTGGGCGTCGCGCCGGAACGGCCGTTCAACGAGGAACTCTACCATACGCGCATGTGGCGGCGCTGGCATGACTTCGGCGGCGGCGCTCATGGGGACATGGCCGGTCACATGATGGATGTGGTCTTCACCGGCCTTGAGCTTACGGCGCCCCAATGGGTGATGAGCCACCGCTCGCCGCCGTATGAGGACACCTATTCGCCCGACAACGAGGTGTGTTACCACTTCCCGCAGACGCGGTTCACCGCGGGCGACATCAATTACTATTGGCACGACACCACCGAGATCGACACAAGTGATTGGCCCATCGACGAGGAATTGCCCGGCAACGGCTCGATGCTCATCGGCGAACGCGGCGCGTTGTTCATCCCTCACGTCAGCCGGCCCGAGGTCTATCCCGCGGACGATCCGGAGTTGATGGAAGCCGTGGAAGCGTTCGACGAAGCGATCGGCAATGTGGGAGGCTCCATGGACGAGCATTATCTCGAATTCGTGGATGCGTGCCTGGGCCGCGGCGTGACGTCGACGCCGTTCGTGTATTCGGGCCGCATGACGGAAACGGTCTTGATGGGCAACATCGCCAACCGCTTCCAAGGCGAGCGCCTCGAATGGGATGCGCGGAATATGAAGTTCCCCAACAAGCCGGAAGCCGACCAGTACCTGCGCCGGGACTACCGCGAGGGCTGGGAGATCGAGGGACTCGGCTGAGCGCGCGCCGGCCAATCCGTTCGTAGCCGAGGAGTAGGGTATGAGTCAGGCCTCCCCAACCGCCGCGGGTTCGTGCGGCGATTGGGGAGGCCTGCGTTTAGCGGCGGGACGCCGCCGGGTTACGCGTAGGTGAAGATGGCCGTCGCGGCGCAATCGGCGTCCGCGCGAAGGCGGATCCAGTGGGCCGCGAAGCCCTCGGGGAACGCGTGGGTCACGGTTTCGCCCGCGGGCACGGTGACTTCGGCGTAGGTGAAATACGTCTCGGGCGTGTGAATCGCGCCGAAGACGTCGATCTCCAGCGCGAACGTCACATCGCTGTCCGCGTCGTGGCTCAGCTCGACCCGCTTCTCGTCGTAGCCGGTCATGATGTAGGGATCGCTCGCCTCGCCCGCCGTCACGGCCGTATCCCGCCAGGGACCGCCCACGCCGCGCGGCTTGCCCAGCTTCCAGAGGTCGTCGATGTCGCCAACCCACAGCCCGGTGCGGCCGTCGTCGGACGGGATGACATGGGGGTGTTCGGGGTCCGCATCGGCGGCCACTCCCGTGACGGCCATCATGCCGAGCCACGAGCAGAAGTCGATGATCCGCTTATTATGCGTCGCCACGGGCTTCATGGCGCGCAGTCCGCCGGAGGCGTTGCGTGCGTGGCGCGGGAGCATGTAGAAGGTTCCGTGGATGTTCATCAGCGCCCGTTCCGTGACCACCTCGCGCACGCGCCGGGGAACGCCGCCGGGCCAGGGGCTGTCGTAGGCCTCGTGGGTCTTGGGCAGCCGGTAGCGCCGGCCGTCTTGACGCTCGTCGATGATGATGACGGACGCCTCGTCGATCTCGGCCGAAAGCCCGCCGTCCGGCGCTTGGTCCATGCCATCCGGCCCAATCTCGGCATTGTTTTTCAAATACGCGGCGGCGTCCGTCTCCTCGGGCTTGTGGCGCAGCACGAGGTCATGTCCAATCTCGTAGTACCCCACGTCGCTGATCTCGCCGTCCGCATCCACATGACGCGCCCAAAAATGAAGCGTCTCCAGGTCTTCGCCGCGCGGCCGGATGATGCCCCGGGTATACGCTTCATTCGTGTCCACGCTGGCCAGGGGCGCGAACATCGCCTCGTCCGTGACGGCGCCCTTGGAGGGGCCGAAGTGGAAGTGCGCCGTGGCTTGGCTCACATCGCGGTCCGCGCGTACGCGCATCCATTCCCCGGCGGCGCCAGCGGGTATGACGTGATACGCGTAACCTTCGGCGGGAACCTCGACCTCGGCATAATCTTCCCAGTCGTTCTTGCCGGTGGTGTCCACTTC
>SKRY01000067.1 GCA_007118235.1 Candidatus Hydrogenedentota bacterium
GGTCGAGTACCGGCGTATTCCAGGGCGCCTGTTCTGAAGCGCGCCATCTAGCCGGCCCCGCCATCCATGAACCGCTGTCCCCAGCAAGCGCCCAGTGGACGCTGCCGGGGCCGTCGGCCGAGATGCTCAACCAGTACCAACCCGGCGCGCCGGCAAAGCTCGACACGTGAGTGCCGCCAAAGTGGTATCCGTCGTATCCCTCAATGGCGTCCCAAGACCTCCAATCGGCGCTGAAATTGGGGAAGTCCTGAACCACGTTACCCGGCTGAGCCGGAGCCAGGAGGCTTGCTTGATCGTAATACGTGACCTCGAACGTGAACGCGCCGGGGTCGAGTCCTTCCTCGATGAGCGCCCACCAGGACACGCCGCTTATCGCCAGGGAGCCATCCCAATAGAAAGGCGCCGCCTGCGTGAATAGGCTCATGTCCGTCATGAAACCATCCCGCAAGGGCGTCTCTGGCGCTTCCATCGCATGGATGGGTTTTGGCCCTAGCCCACCGGGCCAGTCGGTAACGAGGTCGGCCCCGGCGGGCGCGGCGAACGTTAGCGCCACGACAACCGCGAGGGTTAGCGCTGTAAAGGTGTTCCTATTCATCTGCTTTTCCTCTTTTGGGAGGCGCTCCAATCGCGCCTCCGGTTCGCCGGCCTCGAGTCACGCCCCGCCGTGCACTGCTCGAAACCGGCCTTGGAAATCCGATAGGTGTCGTGTTCCATGGCGGCCGGAAAGTGCCCACGGCCTGCTACTGGCTCTTGGCTTGGAGGACCCAACCACTCCGCACTTTGCAAAGCGCCCTCCCCAGGCTGTTCACTGCGCGCACCGAGTAGGCGCTCCACCCCTTCGGTATGCGGAAGCGGCATAGCTTACTTAACCATTGCATCCTCTGTCATACACGTCTCCTTCCAGCTCGCACTCTTTCTGCGAATTCTGTTCAACTAGTGGCCTGATGGCGCGCACTTTCCCGTTGCCGCCGCCAAGAGGGCCTATTCTATGGTGAGCAATATTCGTTCCGTATTGACCAATATCTGTAAGTCTTTGATTATCAATAGATTCTGGGCGCACATATATTTGTCAATAATTCTCCGAAGTTGATCACGTGATAGAGTATTGTTCATGTGGGCTTGTTACTTATTCAGATATGCACAACATTTGACGTATTCAAGCGTCTTCATGGGGCGAATAGAAGGGCGCTTGGCGTGGAACAGGCCGTGACGTCCTCAAAAAGTGGCGGCCGGCCGTTGTTGCCGGTCGCGGATTCGCTTTTCAGTTTGGCTTCAAGGGTCTCAACGGGGCTGTCAGGTTGTGTTCCTTTTCCCGCCCCACGCACCCTATTGCCGCCGGGCTTCTCCCTTCGATTTCGATGAAGAGGGCGTCGGTGGTTTTTGGCGTATCCGTCACTATTTGACTTCCATTGCGGCCATGTGGCATAGTTGCACTCGCTTGTGGATAGACTAGCTGGTAGGTTTCGCCCGTGCGGGTGGAGCTGGGTTAACCCTCCGGCGCGGTCCCCGGAGGATTGGCGCTCCGCCCACAGCGCAATAGGAGAGCGGCCACCACCAGGGGACACGCGGGATCACCCTCTTCCACAAGGCTCAAATCGCTCGACCCACTTCCGGCGGCCTGTCTTCCTTGCTGCGTGAGTCCACGGGCAACCTCGCCCAACTTCGCCATGGCCGGGTCACGGCGCGCCATGGGTAGACAATGCGCCCCTCGGGGGAGCCTCTCCACGTTTCTTTTATTTCCGGGCCACCGCGAGCGTCACATCAAGCGGGGTGCGGTTTCCAGTAGACAGCGGAAGTGAATGGCAAAAACAAGAAAGGGATACACTTATGGCGACAAAGATTGGGATTAACGGATTTGGCCGGATCGGAAGGAACGTCTTCAAACTCCTCATGGGGAGTTCGGACTTCGAGGTGGCGGCGATCAACGACCTCACGGACGCCAAGACGCTGGGGCATCTTCTCAAGTACGACAGCGTGATGGGGCCGTACAAGGGCACGGTGGAAGTCAAGGGCGACTCTCTCGTGGTTGATGGCAAGGAGATCAAGGTCACGAGCGTGAAGGATCCCGCTCAACTGCCGTGGAAAGACCTCGGCGTTGACATGGTGCTGGAGTCCACCGGCGTGTTCCGCGCGCAAGCGGATTGCATGAAGCACGTGGAGGCGGGCGCCAAGAAGGTGCTGCTTACCGTGCCGCCGAAGGATGCGGTGGACGCGATGATCGTCATGGGCATCAATGACGACACCCTCAAGTCGAGCGACAAAGTCATTTCGAATGCGAGCTGCACGACGAACTGTCTGGCCCCCGTCGCCAAGGTGCTTCAAGAGAACTTTGGCATCAAGCGGGGCTGGATGACCACCATCCACGCCTACACGAACGACCAGCCCTCCCATGACATGCCCCACTCGGACCTTCGCAGGGCCCGCGCCGCGGCCCAGTCGATCATCCCGACAACGACCGGCGCCGCCCGCGCGGTGGGCAAGGTGCTGCCCGACCTCAACGGCAAGCTGGATGGTTTCGCCATGCGCGTCCCGGTGATTGATGGGTCGGTGGTGGACCTCGTGGCCGAGTTGGACAAGAACGCCACGGTGGATAGCATTAACGACGCCATGAAGAAGGCGGCCAATGGGCCACTGAAGGGTGTCTTGCAGTACTGCGAGGATCCCATTGTTTCGTGTGACATCATCGGCAATCCGGCTTCGAGCGTTTTCGATTCGCAGCTCACGATGATCATGGACGGCAACTTCTGCAAGGTCGTCTCGTGGTACGACAACGAGTGGGGCTACTCCGCGCGGTGCGTGGATCTGTTCCGCAAGATGATGGGCTAACGGAAACGGACTTACGGCCCGCGCGGTGTTTCGCGCGGGCCGTTTTCAGTTTGATCTGTGAGTATGTCACGACCGCCAGCCGCGCTGGCGCAGTATGGGGAGTACTAGGCATGAATGAAAAGCTTACATTGAAAGACCTCGACGTGAAGGGCAAGCGCGTGCTCATGCGGGTCGATTTCAACGTGCCGCAAAATGACGACGGCTCCGTGCGCGACGACAGCCGCATCCGCGCCGCCCTCAAGAGCATCAACTACGTCCGGGAGCACGGCGGCAAGCTCATCCTCATGTCGCACCTCGGCCGCCCCAAGGATCCGGACAAGGCCGAGAGCGAGGAGGAGCGGACCAAGATCCAGAAGGCCAACGAAACCTGCAAGATGGACGGCGTCGCCGATGCGTTGCGTAAGCTCACGGACGCCAATGTCATCAAGACCGATAGCCTCGTGGGTCCCGAAGTCGAGCAGGCGGTGGAAAAGCTTGGCCCCGGCGACATCCTACTGCTCGAAAACACGCGGTTTCACAAGGGCGAAACAAAGAACGACCCCGAATTGAGCAAGGAACTGGCGAAACTGGGCGACGTCTACGTGAGCGACGCCTTTGGCAGCGTCCACCGGGCTCACGCGTCGACCGCGGGCGTGTGCGATTACATTTCGCAGTCCGCGGCCGGCTTCCTCGTGGCCCGCGAAATGGCGTATTTCAAGACAGTTCTGGAGGCTCCCGAGCGTCCATTGACCGCCATCCTTGGCGGCGCCAAGGTCTCCGACAAGATCACCGTCATCGACAATCTTCTCAACTTGGTGAACACGCTGATCATCGGCGGCGGCATGGCCTATACCTTCCTCAAGGCCAAGGGCCATGAGGTGGGCGATTCGCTGCTCGAGGCCGACAAGACCGACATGGCCAAGGAACTGATGAAGAAGGCCGAGAACCAAAACGTGACCTTGCTGCTGCCCGTGGATGTATTGGCGGCCGACGCCTTCTCCGAGGATGCGAACACGAAGGTCCTCGACGCGGGCAAGATCGAGAAGGGCTGGAGTGGGCTCGACATCGGCCCCAAGACCGTCGAGGTGTTCTCCGAAGCGATCAAGAAATCCAAGACCGTCGTCTGGAACGGGCCGGTGGGCGTGTTCGAGATGGAGAAATTCGGCAAGGGCACCAAGGCCATCGCGGAATTGCTCGCATCCTCGCCCAATATCACCAGCATCATCGGCGGCGGCGACACGGCGGCGGCTGTAAATGTCTACGGCGTTGCTGATAAAATGTCTCATGTGAGCACCGGCGGCGGCGCGTCGCTCGAGATGCTCGAAGGTAAGGACCTGCCGGGCTTGGCGGCCCTTACCGACAAGTAACACCCCTCTTTCCGCAACATTGAACCATGGCCAAGGCCGGACGGGGAACACCAGTATTCCCCGCCCGCCTTGCCCCGGGCTCGGCCGCTGGCGCTCACCGGCGGCGGACTGGGCTCAGGGCTTATGCACAAGGAGCAAGGTGAACCACATGCAGTTGACCAAGGAACGCAAGCAAGAGCTTATCCAAACCCACGGGCATCACGAAGGCGACACGGGGTCGCCGGAAGTACAGATCGCCCTGCTGACCGAGCGAATCAATCATCTCACGGAGCATTTCCGTACCCACAAGAAGGATTTCGCGGGCCGCCGCGGCCTGCTCAAGCTGGTGGGACGGCGGCGTCACTTGCTGGATTACCTCCGCAACAATGATGTTGAGCGCTACCGGGCCATCGTACGGACGCTCGGCCTGCGGAAGTAACGTTTATTCAGGCTTTTCCGGGACGGCGCCCTTGGCTGCTTGTCCGGAAAAGCCACGGTAGAGCCATGGAAAGCGGCACAGAACACCATAACAAAAGCGAAGACGCCCGGAACGTTGTGGGAGGCGTTCCAGTAACTTCACGGAGAACCATCACACCATGCTAGAACGTCTCTCAGTATCCGTCGGCTCCGACGATCTCATCTTCGAGACCGGCCGGATCGCCAAACAAGCCCATGGGGCTGTGCTCGTCAGTTGTGGCGACGCCATGGTCCTGTCGGCCGCGTGTGTCGCGCCCGATGCGCGCCCCGGCCAACCCTTTTTCCCGCTCACGGTCGAATACCGCGAGAAGAGTTCATCCGCGGGCAAGATTCCGGGCAATTTCTTCCGGCGCGAAGGCCGGCCCAGCGAGCGGGAAATCCTCGTATGCCGGCTCACGGACCGTCCCCTGCGGCCACTCTTCCCCAAGGGGTTTCTCAACGAGACCCAGATTTTCTCGACGGTGTATTCCGCCGACAACGTAAGCAACCCCGACGTAATGTCCATCAACGGCGCGTCGGCGGCCTTGCACATCTCCAAGATCCCCTTTGATGGCCCAATAGCCGCCGTGCGCGTGGCCATGCTCGATGGGGAACTCGTGGTTAATCCCTCGATGGAAAGCGACCTGGACCTGGACCTGGTCATGGCGGGCACCCGCGACGGCATCAGCATGGTCGAGGGACAAGCCGCCGAGGCCACCGAGGAGGTCATGGTCGAGGCGCTGGAGCTTGGCCACGACGCCATCAAGCGCATTTGCGATTGCATCGACGAACTCCGGCAGCGCGTGGGCGTGGAGAAGATGGCGTACGAGGTCCAGGAGCCGGACGCGCAAGCCGCACAGGACGTGCGCGCCATCGCCGAGGATCAAGTGCGTGAGGCGATCAACGTCAGTGAAAAGCACGCGCGCGCCGACGCCTTGAACCGCATCAAGACCACCGTGCATGAGGAACTGGCGGCCCGTTATGGCGAGGAGCGCTATGCGGAGGTCGCGGGCGACATCACCGAGGTGTACGAGGATGTCGTCAAGAC
>SKRY01000463.1 GCA_007118235.1 Candidatus Hydrogenedentota bacterium
CATTTGTCGCGCGGCCCTCGGTATAGGTGACCAGGGTGTCCTGAGGCAGAAAGATCTCCGTGGCTTCCTTCGAGGCGCTAAGGAGACCGCCCGGGTTCCAGCGGAGATCCAGGATCAACGCGGTCATGCCCTCGTCCTTGAGTTCGGAGATGGCCTTTCGCAATTCATCCGCTGTGCCCGACTTGAAATCACTAATGTAGATGTAGCCTATGCCATCTTCCACCAGCCGCGCTTCCTTAACGCTCTCGATGGGAATCTTGCCCCGTTCAATCTCCAGATCCAACACTTCGGCTGTCCCGCCGTTTTGCGGCCGCCGCAGGAGTTTAAGCCCGACGGTGGTACCCTCCGGACCCCGAATTTCTTGCGCCGCCTCGCTCAAGCTCATGCCGTGAGCGCTCTGGCCGTTGATCTCAACGATAATGTCACCCGCGCGCACGTCCTTGCGGGACGCCGGGCTTCCGGCAATGGGTTGCACCACCCGGATATTCTGTTCATCGTCTTGCTCGATGGAGATGCCGATGCCCTCGAACTGACCTTGATGGTCCTCGCGCATGTTCTGGAGCATTTCGGCCGATACGTAGGAGCTGTGGCGGTCCAGGGCGTTCATCATGCCCACAAGCGCTCCTTGCACGACTTCATCGATGTCGGGTTCTTCGACATAGTTCTCCATGATTTCATTGAGAACGTCGCCTATAGGGGCAATACTTCGATAAACGTCGACCTGGTCCTCCGAGGCCAACACCCGGTTCGCAAAGCCGTTCGACAGCACAAGCACCGTGCATGCCAGAAAAGCAAACAGCGTTAAGAAATGAGATTTTGTGCTACGCATGATTTCCTCCGGCTGGTCCGTTGAAGGACCGTGTGGCGATTACCGCCGTGGGACGGTGAGTTTCATTAAGGTCAGGAAATGATATCAAAAGAACGCCGCGTATGTGAACAACTCGGGATGGGGTTTTCCTTCCCGGTAGAGACCCGTATCGCCTACCGCGTCCACGGCGGCTTTCACACATGGCAGGGCCACCCCGGCCAATCCAGGGCGGACAGGGCCGCGCTACAAAACGAAACGCGTTTCGGAACCGATGGGTTTACCACGGTGATCGTTTCAGCAACTTTATTGTAGCATACTTGCTCCGAAGTCCCTTGAGGGGCGCGGAACACCCAGAAGCCCTAGCGCAGGTTGACATTCCGTTGAAAACTATGGTGTAGTGACTCGGCCAGGGCGGTCCTGGCGGTTCGATACAAATTGTTTGACGAAAGGAGCATCATGACAACAAGAATGCAAAAGGGATGGTTTGCCCTTCCAGTGGCGGCGTTTATAGCGCTCGCGGCCGCGTTTGTGTTTGGTTCGGCCAACGCGGCCATCGATGTGGATCCACCGATCAACACCCTCACGCCGGAGCAAGAGGCCGAGGGCTGGGAGTTGCTGTTCGACGGAGAGAACCCCGCGGAGCATTGGCGTGGTTACCGTCAGGACGATCTGCCCGGCGGATGGCAAGTCATCGACGGCGGCTGGCTGGCCCTGGAAGAGCCGGGGGCGGGGGACATCATCACACGGGAGGAGTTCGGGTCCTTTGAACTCTTCATGGAATGGATGGTGGCCGAAGGCTCGAATTCGGGCATCTTCTATTTGGCGCAAGAAACCGATGGCGCCATCTGGCACAGCGCGCCCGAGTACCAGATTCTGGACAACTCCTCCACGCAGTCTCCGATCACGGCGGCTGGTTCGCTGTTTGACCTCATCGGCTCCACGGTGTGGGACGAAGTTGAGCGGCCCGCGGGCGAGGTGAACACGGCGCGCATCGTGAAGCGCGGCGATTATGTCGAGCATCACATGAACGGGCGCCTGCTGTTCAGCTTTGAGATCGGCACGGACGAGTGGGACGAGATGGTCGAGGAGAGCAAGTTCAACGCGCCTCCGTTCGCCACGGCGGATGAGGGGCACATTGGCTTGCAAGACCATGGTGATTGGGTTGCCTACCGCAATATTTGGATTCGCCGCCTTGACGACTAGAGAGCGATACCTAGGTATGTAGGTTTATGATCATGTATTAAGACTGGGGCGGCGTGAGGAGATGCTCATGCCGTCCCGGTTTCTTTTCGGCGATGCGCGCTTTCAATAGAATGAAAAAGGGTTTGGAAGCGAAAGAACCCCATGACGAATCGGAGACGTATTGCGACAATGAGTATTCGAGTAAGTCACTTTAGGGACATCGCCCTTGTCGCGTTTTTCATGCTGTTAGTGACGGGCGCCGCCGCCGATGAATCGTTGCTTCAAGCGGCGTGGCGGCACGAGACGATGGCAACGCGCATTGGCGAGCCGGCCATCATTTCGACAAGTGCTTTGATGCCAGCCCTTGAGGTTACAGTAGGTGAAGACGGATTGCTGGAAGTGGCTGTCCGCCGGGATGGCGAAACCGAGTTGGGGCGGCGATTGGAATTGCTGGCTGGCGAGGAAGCGCGAATCGAGTTGGCCAGTGACGGCGCGAGCGAAGGATGGTACAAGGCGCGGCTTGCTTTTCGGTCGAACGGCGGGGCTGAGACTATTCATGACCAATTGCACTTCACCGTGCTGGACGAGGACGCTTTTCCGGATGGTCAAAGCCGGGTCGTTCGCGAGGGGCCGGATGGGACGTTGCGGTACGCGCCGGATTACCGGGGCAACCGAATCCCCGATTTCTCGCACGCGGGCTACGCGGGCGGGGGAGTTCCCCTGCCAGAAGCGCCCGTGGGCGCGGTGGTGCAACCGGGCGAAGGCGACGACACCGAGCGCATTCAGGCCGCGATAGACCAGGTGTCTGAACGATCGCCCGATGCCGATGGGATTCGAGGAGCCGTGTTCTTGGAGGCAGGCGTCTACGAAGTGGAGGGATCGCTGCGAATCCGGCACAGCGGGGTCGTATTGCGTGGCGCGGGTCCCGGGCCAAGCAGAGCGGGGGAGAGGCCGGCGCCTCCTGGTCCAGCCGATGCGCTCAAGGAGCAACTTAAGGACAAGGATGCAACGATTCTGCTAGCGACGGGCGAGGAACGGCGTATACTTATCCGCATTGCGGGAACCGAGGGGAGGGAATTGTCCTCCAACCGCCACCCAATAACGGACGTCCATGCGCCTGTGGGCAGTCGTACGTTGCATGTCACCGATGCTTCCGCACTCTCCGAGGGCGATGGTGTCATTATTCGGCGTTACGGCAACGAGGACTGGATCAGCGAGATTGGCATGGATGATATTCCGTCGCGTCCGGGCGGAGAATCATCGCCCGCATGGGAGCCGTTTCATCTGGACATCGACCGGGTGATAACCGGTGTCGATGGGGATTGCATTACCCTGGACGCCCCTCTTCCCAACGCCATCGAGCAACGCTGGGGCGGCGGCGAGATCATTCCTTATGATGATCACCGCATCGAACAGGTTGGTATCGAGGGCATGCGCGCGATCTCGGTATGGGAACCCAACGAGGACGGCGTGGATGACACGCGTCACGCGGATCGCTTCTGCAACTTTGATAATGTGACCAACGCCTGGGTGCGCGATGTAATTGTGGAGCATTTCTTCGGGACGAATGGCGCCATAAGCACGGGATATGGCGCGAAATGGCTCACGTTGAAGGACAACGAGATTCTTGTGGCCGGTAACGAGTACTACAGTGGGCCCGGCTATTCCGCGCGCGTGTTTGGGGAGACCGGCGTCTACACGGGCCGCTATGGCTACCGTCTCCAGGGACAGCTCACGCTCGCCCGCGACTCGTATGCGATCCATAGCCGCCATGGATTCACCGTTGGGCGGCATGCGGCTGGACCCAACGTATTTCTCTTCTGTGAGGGCGAGCGGCCCGTCACCACCAGCCAGCCACATTTCCGCTGGTCGGTTGGCGGCCTTTACGATAATGTGGAGGACGAAATCGCGATCCAAAACCGCTTGTGGTACGGAACCTCGCACGGATGGGCGGGCGCCAACTACGTGGCCTGGAACACGCGGGGCTCATTAATCGCTCAGCGGCCACCCACCGCCCAGAACTGGGCCATTGGCCACGTGGGGGAGAAAGGCCGGGGCGCCCATGCGGATATCATCCCGGATCTTCAGCAGGGCTACTGGGAATCTCACGGCGAACATGTGGAGCCCGCCAGCCTCTATCTCCGGCAACTCGAGGACCGTTTGGGAACATCGGATCCCCCGTGAGTGCGGATTATCGCGCTCCGCGGCCCGTGAGCACGGTTTGAATGGTGGCGATAAGGATCTGACAATCCGTGGTCAGCGAAAGGCTGTTGATGTAAATGAGATCATAGCGCAGTTTGTGGGTGTAGTCCGTATCGTAGCGCCCATGAATTTGGGCCAGGCCGGTCAGACCGGGGCGGACGAGAAAGCGGCGTTCGTACAGGGGCGTCTCCTGACAGAACGTTTCGACGAAGCCGGGGCGTTCCGGGCGCGGCCCCACCAGGCTCATGTCTCCCCGCAACACATTCCATAGCTGGGGCAGCTCATCCAGACGCCAACGGCGAAGCCTGCGGCCCACGGGGGTGATTCGGGGGTCATCCTCCGTGGCGAGCATGGGGGCTTCGTCTGGTTCGGCGTTCAGCCTCATGGTGCGCAGCTTGTAGAGGGTGAACGGGGCTCGCCGGCGGCCCATTCGCTTTTGTTGAAAGATGACGGGGCCAGGCGAGGTCGCACGGATGGCGGCCGCCGCGCTCGCGATGAGCGGCGCCGTCAGCCCAAGAAGCAGAGCGGCGGCCACGATATCCATGGCTCGCTTGAGGCCGGGATACACGCTTTGTTCGAAGGCAGGCCGAAGGCTCACGAGAGGGACGCCCGCGATGCCGGAGACGCGGGTGCTGGCCAGGATGTTCACCCCAAGGGTGGGATAAGCGAACAGCTCCACGCCGTTTCGCTCGCAACTCGCGAGAACGTCACGCAAAGCGGTCTGATCTATCCCGGATTCGACCAGAATCCCCTGCGTTATCCGCTGCCGCTGAACGATGGGTTCCAGCTCATGTATCGAGCCGATGATCTCCGTTTCGCGGTCCGCACTGCCGCCGTTACTCACAATGCCCGCCACCTCCAGCATGGACGGGGCGAACGCGCGCAGTTCCTCCGCAAGATGCCGGCATTCGGCGGCCGAACCGATAAGCACGACGCGCACGCGGTATTCGCACCGCCGCAGCCAGGCCAGCATCCCGGCGCGGGAAGCGAAGAACCAGCCGATGAGAAGCACAATGTACAAGATGACGACAAGGCGCGACAGGCGGGCCTCGGGAAAATGATAGGTCCGTAAGAAGACGAGAAAGAAATAACCCCCCACCGCGCCTGTCACGGCCGCGCCCGCGCCCGAGAAGAAGTGCTCGGCCGGGCTCAGTTTGTGCCGGAAATCGTAAAGGCCAAAGCCCCTGGCCGCCACCAGTATGCCCGCGAAAACAACCGGCCAGAAGAATACATAGAGGAATTGGTGACTGGGCGGCACGTCCGGGCCGAACCGAAGGACGTGAGCTAGGATGAGGCACACGGCGAACGCGAGCAAATCCGCCGCCCCTAACAAGACTTCCTTGCGCGCAACGGGCTGGCCGTATGTCCGTTCCCCCAGCGCCATTAAGGTCCCCACCCCAATCGGGTTGCGCGCAACCTAACGTCCCGCGTTTTCTGGAAGGTCGAAC
>SKRY01000054.1 GCA_007118235.1 Candidatus Hydrogenedentota bacterium
GACGTCAACCCGTTGACCCACCACCTCCAACCGCATATTGTCAATATCGAAGTCATCCGGTAACACTCGGACATTGTGGATGGCGTCCCGGGGAATGGCCATGGTCCGCTTTTCCTCGTCAACCAGAGCAGGAAGAAGACCACCCGTGGCTGTATCCCGGTGGACAATCTTGAGGCCTTTCACCGCCGTTTGACTATGGGAAGACAACTTTCTACGAAAAATAAATATACCTTTCCCTTCAACTAGAAGCCAGTTCTCGCTGAACTCAAGCACCTTTCCAATAAACACCCACGACGGTTGTTCGACATACTCCCGTTGACCGCGAACGCGAACCATCTTTCCCTTGAGCATATGTTTCTCCTATTAGAGTTATTCTTTTGCCAGGATAGCCCGCAAGCGCATGGAGGTCATCCCGCCATACGGTTTGAAACTTATAGCATATTCGTGCTCTCTAATAATAGCACACTGTTCTCAATCATGCTTCATCCGGGTGTATCGCGAGCCGCGCAACGCAGGATCTCGAAGGCGCGGATGGTCCGGCTCTTTCCTTTCAAGAAACAGGTCCCGATAGGCCGGGCGTCCACGCGCTCCCGAACGAGTTCGTACGTGGCTTCATCCACTACCACGCGATTCGTCTCGGCTTGATCGCACAGACGGCGGGCGATGTTCACGCGGTCTCCCGCCACGGTGTATTCCACTCGTTCGGGCGCGCCCACGTAGCCCGCAACCACTTCGCCGGTGGCGATGCCGATGCCGATGTTGAACGGCGGAAGGCCCCGCTCGGCGCGGACGGCGTTAAGTTCGGCGTTGACGCTTTGCATGCGCAGGGCCGAGCGCACGGCCCGCAGGGCGTCATCCTCGGCGGAGAACGGCGCTCCGAACACCGCCATGATCTCGTCGCCAATGAACTTGTCCAGCGTACCCGATTCATCGAAGATGATGTCCGTCATGCGGGTGAAATGTTCGTTGAGCATTTCCACGAGCATCGTGGGCGCGAGTTCCTCGGCGATGGTGGTGAATCCCCGTACGTCGCAGAACAGGGTGGAGACCGTGCGTTTCTCTCCGCCGAGGGTAAGGGTTCCCGCGCTTTGCATCACCATGTCCACGATAGCAGGCGAGAGAAACCGCCCGAGATTGGCGCGGGTCTTCTCGTTCTCGACGGCCGCCTCGTACAATCGCACGTTTTCGATGGCCATGGCCAACGGGGTGGCGAGGGCGGCGAAGAGTTCGAGGTCGTCCTCGCCGAAACGCCGGTCCGGTTGGCGTGTGTCCAGGTAGATGGACCCCAGCACGCGATCTTCGACGCGCAGGGGCGCGGCCATTGCGCTGACGATGAACTGTTGGATGATGCTGGTCTGCCCGCCGAATTCGCGGTCTCCCCGCGCATCCGCCACAAGCACGGGGTTTCCGGTCGCGGCCGCCTTGCCCGCCACGCTCATGCTAGGACTGCTCGCCTTCAAGTCCTGGCCCATCTCCCGGGCGACCCGCACTTCGAGCGCGGCGTTGGGTTCCTTCCGCAACAAGAGGAAGCCCCGGTCGGCCTCCATCACCTCCACGGCGGTATCCAGCACGCCGATGAGCCGCTTGGAGAGGTCGAACTCCGAGGCCAGCACCTTGGTCGCTTCGTATAGGGCCGCAAGGCGCCGGTAGGTTTGACTCAGCGCTTGGAGGCCGGTATCCCCGGCCTCATCCGCGCCGCGCCGCGCAAGCTTGCTCAGGGTATCGCGGCTCTCGCGCCAGCGTTCGCCGGAGAGATCGATGCTGGTCCCGGAATGGTCGATTTCATGGCCATGACCGCGGGCGGCATCAAGAAACCGCAGATAACATTTCGTCCCAAGCCAGATCTCGTCCTCATGGGCGAGATGATGCTCGCTCACGCGCTGCTGATTCACGTACGTGCCGTTCAAGCTGTCGAGATCGATCAACACATACCCCTCCCCGTTCGGGGTCAGCTTGGCGTGACGCCGGGAGACCTCGTGCGTTTTCAGCACCACGTCGTTGTCCTCGGCCCGGCCCAAGTGAATTTCCATGCCCGTGAGCGGAATGGTCAAAGGAGCCGCGCCGGGTTCTTCGATTATGAGAAGCGCCATGTCATGGGTGGGGGCATGAAGCCGCCTTTCCGTCCGATTTCTCCGCCGTGAGTGGATTATTGCTCCGCGCCGCCTTTGTTAACCCAAGAGACGGGGCGGCGCGTTTCAGTGTACCCCATTGGGACCTCGAGAGGAAACGCCGCACTGAATTCAACACACGCCGCGCATGCGGAAAGACGAAGGCGGTTCCGCCCGGCGACTAGGCGCCGGCGAGATGGCGCGCCACACCGGCATGGCGTATACTAGGAATACGTACTTGCGCAGATTTGAGAGCTAGACCACCACCGGCAAGAGGCCGGAAGAACGGAGGAGCATGACAACAAAGAACACGACAGCCACATTGATCTACGACGGAGAATGCGGCTTGTGCCAGAAGGCGGCCCGCTGGGTCAATTTCCAGGCGCGGCCTGGCGAGATTGAGACGTTGCCGTGTCAATCCGAGGAACGCAAGCAGCGCTTTCCCAACATGGACGAAGCGAAATGCCTGGAGGCCATGCAATTGGTCTTGTCCAACGGCGATGTGTATTCGGGGGAACAGGCTCTGCCACCTTTGTTCAAGCGAATGCGCGGGTGGCGATGGATGGCGGGCGTATTCAGCTTGCCCTTGGTGAACCGCGTCTCCCCTCCACTCTACCGCGCCATCGCCAATCACCGGCATAACCTCTCGGGCCTGTTCAAGCTCGGCCCGGGCAAACACGGGTGTGATTCCAAGGAGCAAGATTGCCACCTATAACCTGCGCATGGGAACCAGAAACCTAATCGAGGAGGGCTTGTAATGAAACAGGGTTGCCGTTTTGCAATGTGTATGGCTGGCATCCTACTAGTATGGACGGGGGCCGCCTCTCTTGAACCGATTGGGTTGAGCGAGGACGGCTCCGAGTTTGTCAAGATGGAATCCGGAGAACGCTTCTTCGCCTGGGGCTTCAACTACGACCGCCACCACGATGGACGGCTCATCGAGGACTACTGGCATGAGCAATGGGACACCATCGCTCAGGACTTCCAAAACATGAAGGAACTCGGGGCCAATCTGGTCCGGATTCACCTTCAATTCGGCCGGTTCATGCCGGAACCCGGCGAGTTCAATGAGGCCAATCTGGACCAGCTCGCCCGTCTCGTGGGCCTTGCCGAGGATACCGGGCTTTACCTCAACCTCACGGGGCTCGCCTGTTACCACAAGCACGACGTCCCGGAGTGGTACGACGCGCTGGATGAAGCCGAACGCTGGGAAACGCAGGCCGCCTGGTGGAAGGCCGTGGCGGACGCCGCCGCCGGAAGTCCGGCGGTTTTCTGCTACAACCTTATGAACGAACCCATCCTCGCGGGCAGCAACGATCCCGATGAGTGGCTGCCTGGAGAGGGATTCGGCGGAAAACACTTCGTGCAGCGTATCACGCTCGACCTCGGCGAACGCACCCGCCACGAAGTGGCCCGCGCATGGGTGGATACCTTGGCCGGGGCTATCCGGGAAGTGGACGAGAACGCCATGATCACCGTCGGCGCCATTCCATGGGTATTTCACTTCGGCGGGGGCTCGCCCCTTTTCTATTCCGAGGAAGTAGGGGAAAATCTCGACTTCACCAGCGTGCATTTCTACCCGCAAAGTGGGGAGGTGGACGCGGCCGTGTCGGCGCTGGAGGTATACGACGTGGGGAAGCCGCTCGTGGTTGAGGAAACCTTCCCCCTGCGCTGCGACATTGACGAGTTGGCCGAGTTCTTTGAGCGTTCCATGCCCATCCTCGACGGGATCACCGGCTTCTTCTGGGGCGAAACCATCGAGGACCTGGAGGCGAAGGACCGGACCATCGGCGACGAGATGACCTTGCGCTGGCTCCGTCTTTTCCGGGACATGACGCCGGAGATGCAAGCCGCCGTCACGAACGGTGGGGAATCCAGATAGCCTCAATACAGTGGGTCGAACCGAGCCCCGAATACGCGTTGCCATCCGATGTTTGAGACAAGAAACGCGCGGGAAGGCGCATCCCTTGGGACGCCGCCTTCCCGCGCTCGTGTCGGTTTTGTATTACGCGTCAGACGCTAATTGACGCCAACACGTTGGCGCATGCGGTATCCCGCAGCCGCCAACACGCCCGTCATCGCCAGAAGCATCAGCCACGCCGGAGCCGCCGGAGCAAAGGACTCCCGCTCCATCTCGACCTGGATGACCACGGGCCAATACGGCGCACTCGTGGCGCCAGCGGCGGGGGCTTGGGCATAGACTTGGCCAGCTGCGACCGCGCCCGTCTGCACATACTGGATGTGAACGGGGAACCCAAGCTCCTCAAGCTGCGTCACGGCATCGGTCCAGTGCATGCCGGCAAGATTGGGCATGTCCTCGCTTACCCATTGCGCGCCCACAATCGTCCCGTCATTCTCGTTCGGAGACAAATCGAACGCCGTGTCACCCTCGCCTTCGTCCAAGGGCCAATACCCGACAAGCCCATCCTCGTCTCCGGTAAGGCGTTGGGGCATGTCGGCTATGATCGCCGCCGCGGGACGCTCATGGTCCCAGATGCGCACTTCCGCGATCATGCCATTGGTGAATCGGCCGGTGCCTCGCGCTTGGCCAATGGCGAACAAGTTTGAGTTCTCGCCAGAGAACGAGGACTCGTACGAATGGAGTTCTTCTCCGTTTAGGTAGCCGCGAGTCGTACTACCATCGTTGGTCACGGCAACATGGACCCACTCATTCAACGGCACATCGCCGGCGTCGTCCCAGTCGTCGCCCCATCCGGTCTGCAGCTCACCATCCTCGTTTCTGGCAACGTAAAACCGCGGAGCGCCCCACGAGCCTGAGAAGTTTTGTGTGTCATCACGAAAATAGACCCACATCTCCAAGGTCCCGCCGTCTCCGAGATCGGCTTCACTGGGTTGATAGGTCGTGTCAACGTACTGATCCACCCCGTTGAAGTCCAACGCCGCTCCCCGGGTGAGCGCATCGGGTATATCGGGCAATGGAGCCACATCAATCGGCAGGTCGTCCGCCTCTATCCACGCAACCGCGCCCTCGATGTCCCCGTGATAGTTGTTGCCGCTAAGGTCGTTGGCCGTGCTTCCCGAGCCTTCGTTCATGGGCCAATAGGCCGCAAGACCGCTCTCATTGCCACTGAGGCGCTGGTTCATGTGCGCTTGAATGTCGGATTGCGAACGGCCATGGTCCCACACCCGCATGTCCGCCAAGCGGCCATGGAACGGGCGCTCGAAATCGCCCCCATGGTTGCCGATGGACTGGAACGCGTCCGCGTAAGAATCCTCACTCTCCGTCACTTCATGGATCAACTCGCCGTCCCGGTAAAAGCGCGCGGTTTCGAGGTCATAGCTGATGGCATAATGCGCCCACTCTTCTCCGCCCGGCCAGACAGGATCCGTGAACCGCAATTCCCAGTCTCCGAAGTTGAAGATGGTCTGTCCTGGCGCCGTGACGCGCAGCACCCGCCACAGGATCGTTTGCCAATCGTGGTGGGGATCCGAGAGATTCGACATCCAGAATTCAAGC
>SKRY01000135.1 GCA_007118235.1 Candidatus Hydrogenedentota bacterium
CGGCCGCAACGGAGAACTCCCAATCCGCCCCTTCGAAGTGTTCGTATTCTTGGTAGTGAATCGTCTCGAAGCATTTCCGGCGCACGCATTGGCAGAACCCGATGGGAAGCACCGTCGAACCATCGTCGACAATGACCTGCCCTTCCTTGTAGCGGTCCTCCCCTGGTCCTTGCAGCAATTCGTCCCACTGGCTCCAGGGCGCGATTTCCCCCAGCAAAATGCGGGCGGTCAGGCTTTGGGGAAGCATCTTGCGCCCGACAGGTCCCGCAAAACGGCGCTCGGGCCCCAAGGCGGTGATGGCGGCCAGCATGTCGGGGCTTAGAATGATGTCCGAGTCAAGGATCATCACCCATTCTCCGCTGGCGCGCTCCACGGATTCGTTGATGATCAAACCCTTCGCCTTGGCGCGTTCGGGAGGGAAGGCGGAACGCACGATGCGCAATCCGGGATAAGCCAACTCCATCGAGGTTATCAGGTCGTCCGTGGCGTCAATGCCCGGCACGTATCCCACGACTACCTCGATATCCTCACGGGCGATGCCTTCTTGATGAGCAATAGCGCACAAGACGGCCTGTAACCGCCGGGTGAAGCGTGTGCTCACGATGACAATGGAGATCTTAGGCGGGGTTTCGGAGGCCTTGGGTTCCGGCGCGCCGTGCCATATCCGCACGTTCTGGGCGGACATGGCCTTGTCCACGTTCCACATGCTCAGACCGATTTCCAGCACCGTGGGCAACCGGGCCGGGGCATGGAACACCCCCTCGAATTCCACCGGCTGTATAGGAACGCCATCCCGCAACAGCACGTACCGGCCGTCCGCGGTCACGTGAAGCACCAGCCGGTGGGTGAAGGCGTCCATGAAACACATGATGCGGATGGAGCGGCCCACGCTGAACCCCACGTAGTCCGCGATGCCACCCCCAAACGTGGCGGCCACGGTGAGCGGAGCCGCCGCGCGCGGGAAGGGCACGCTATGCACCTCGCCAAGACGCAGGGGCGTCCAGCGCAGGGACTTCGGCATCATCTCGTGATAGGCCCACGAGCGCAGGACGCCCTCCCGTTCCCGCACGGCGCCCGGATTGCGGTTCATCGCCAGCTCGTTGGCTTCGGCCGCCAGCTCGGAGGCTCCGGATTCCAACTCCAGCCGGGCGCCATCCACGGCATCGAAGTACTTGAGTTGCCCAGTCACCTGGGTCAGCGGGGAGAGCACCAACTCGCCTTCCTGCGCGCACACCGCCAGGCCGGGGGCCGCCCGCTTGAACGCCGGGGTCTGGGCGTCGCAAATCCTGCGCAGGGCGCACGAGTCACACGGCGCGGGCAAGGCGCGATAGCTGGGCTCCACAGGCGTGTCCTGCAGCGACGCGGCATGGCCTTCCCCCTCTTGAATAGGCTGGAGCTGACTCCGGAAAGGCAATCCCAACCCCCGCCATGCCGTGCGCACGAAGGCCAGCACGTCCTTGGAAACCCCGGCCCTGTCCATGAGCCACCGTGCGAGCCGGCTCTCCATGGCGTCGGGATAACGGGTGTGACGGCCCAACTGGAGGGTGACCACCGTCCCGGCGGCGGCGAGCGAGCGCCTATACAGCTTGCGGGCAAGTTCATGGGATACCCGCCGGTACTGCTGGTGGTCCCGGAAAAACAGCGGGCTGTTGCCCGCGCGTCCCCGGTTGGCGGGGGTCACGTGGCACAAGGGGAGCCCGTAGAGATTCGCCTCCGCGCCTTCGTGCTCCAAGGCCTCCGCCAGCGCATTCATCACCTCGATGTTTCGTTCCGCCTCGCCGCCGCGCAAGGGGCCGGGTGATGGCAAGAAGGGATCGGCCAGCATCACATTCGCGGCGCGAACGCCCCGGGAGACGGCGTTGCGCGCGAAGACCTCGGGGTCGAAATCGGCGGGGAACGGCGGTTGCACTTGCAGCCGCGCCGGCAATTCGGCGCGTTGAGCGGCGTCGAGCCACGCGTCAAGATGAGGCGTATCCACCCGCTCCACGGCCAAGAACAAGTCAAACAGCCCGAGTTCCGCCAGTCTCGCCAAGTCCGGGGGAGGCGTCCGCGCCGCCGTGCGCAGGGAAACGCTCACGTCGAATGATTCGGTTACGCGGACGTCGAAGTTGGTTTGCGAAAACCGGACTAAAAACTCGAAATACGGAGGGAGAGGCCCATGCGCGAGGAGGTCCACCTTCTGCGTCTTGTAGACCTGGACATTGAGCCGCAGCCACCGCGAAAGCGTTCGGACGGGAAAGGGACGCCCCCGCGCATTGTGCAGGGGAACCAATCCGCGGACGGGCGGTAGACGTTCATCAAGACGTACGGTTTTCACGGGTAGCTGCCAAGACTCCTGGAAGGCTTACATCGGGTTCAAGCGCACAGGGAATGGACGCGAGGGGCCGCCGCGCCAGAGCGTGACTATAGCCAGCCCTTCCCGTCCTTGTCAAGATAAGCATCCGTCCCCAATCGCCGGATAAGAACGCCGCGCCACAGAACGACATCCCCCTTGATCCCCCTTCGAAGGGGGAATAATTCGTACCGCCGCCTTGCTGGCGGCGCTTTTTGCCGGCAAGATGCCGGCGGTACTATTCCCGCTTTTGAAGGCGGCGGCCCACAGGGCCGGGGGATGTAAACACCCGGCACACCATCCTATCTGGTGATTGGCGTACACTACACATCAATGCCTGCAAAAGGCCTGACGGCATCACATGGCGCTTCACGCAGCAGCTGGGATGGGCAAACTGGGGTCTCAGCGTGTACAATGGCGTCCCCACCTCACAATAGACGTCACGGATCTTTTGCTTTCGAGCATGTTACCTATGGGAGTGAATGTATGAGTTACGATGTATTAAGCAAGACCCTTGAGCAATATCGCGTTGTTCCCGTGATCGCCATTGAGGACGCCGCCAAGGCGCTGCCCTTGGCCGAAGCCCTCATCGAAGGCGGGTTGCCCGTGGCGGAGATCACGTTCCGCACGGCGGCGGCCGCCGAGGTTATCCGCACTCTGCGGCGCGAGAAGCCGGACCTTGTCGTGGGCGCGGGAACGGTGCTCACTTTGGAGAACGCGGCGGCGGCGGCGGATGCGGGCGCGCAATTCGCCGTGGCGCCGGGAACAAATCCTAAGATCATCGCGGCGGCGCGTGACCGGGGCGTGCCGTTCATACCGGGCATCGCCACGCCTAGCGAACTGGAACGCGCGCTTGAATTGGAATGCCCCATTCAGAAGTTTTTCCCCTCAGAGGCGTTGGGGGGCACAAAGTTGCTGAAGGCTATTTCGGGACCCTACGCCCACACCGGCGTGCGTTTCGTGCCCACCGGTGGCGTGAACGCGGGCAACCTCGCCGAGTACTTGGCCACGCCGGGCGTCATCGCCGTGGGTGGGACGTGGGTGGCCACGAAACAAGACATCGCCTCGGATGCGTGGGATGCCGTCGCGCAACGCTGCCGCGAGATCGCGGATATCGTGGCCCATGGCGCGGCGTAACGCGCGGGCTGGCCAGGCAGGCCAAGGTGAGACGGAGACCTCTTGGCCTGCCGCCGCCGCTTCCTATCGCGGCTGCTTTCAGCCCAGTTCCAGGGCGGCGTCGGCTTCCTCGATAATGGCCTCGGCTTCCTGTTGGCGCCCGGCTGCCTCCGCCACGCCGCGAAGGTTATCGCGGGCTTCCTCGCACGAAGGATTCAGGCGGACGGCGCGCGTGAGATAGTGAAACGCCCGGAGGATGTCGCCGAGTTCCCGGCAAATGACGCCCAGATCGTTGAACGTCTTCTCGTGGAATGGGCATAGTTTCGCCGCGGCATGAAGGAGCTGAACCGCTTGCGGGACACCACCGCGTTCATGGGCCGCCGCGGCCGCCTTGGTAAGCTCCAAGACTTTCATCAGCGCCTCGGGCCGGGATTGCGTTTGCGTGCGCCATTTCTGTTCAAAGCGCCGCCGGTTGGCTTCCGCGAGTTCATCCCAATCCCGCCCCGTGATGCCCATGCCCAAGAACGTGCGGCAGCCAAAATGAAACACGAACACGTCCTCCGCCATGGCGAGCCGGTGATTGGCATTGACGGCCCTCCGGCAATAGTCATCGTCGTCGAAGAGCCCCGGACTGAAGTCCTCATCCAAGGGTCCCAGCGCGCGCCAGGTTTCCTCTCGTATCAACAGACAAAAGCTGCCGAGCCGGTTCACAAAACGCGCTTCGCCGTCCCATTCCCGCGCGATCCGTTGGGCAAACCCATGGAAGCTCGCCACTCCCCGGAAATCGACGCCTTCCACGCCCTGGGGCGAGGCGGCATAGTTCGAGCGAGGCCCGGCGAGCCCTGCCTCGGGCAACCGCTCAAGGACGGCCAGGAGCCGGTCCAGCCACTCCGGCGGGACGATCGTATCCGTGTGAAGAAGGACCGCGTGGCCTTCGGCGCGCTCCAAGCCCGCGTTGACGGCCCGCGCGAAGCCCCGGTTCTCGGCGAGATGGATGACCTCCGCGCCGGGAACCGAATCGAAAAAGTCTCCCACACCATCGGTTGAACCGCTGTCCACCAGAAGCAACTTATAGGGCGGGGCCGTGTGTCTGCGCACCGACGCTACACACTGGCGGCTGTAGGCGGCCTGGTTGTGCGCGGGAATGATGATGGTGACGAATCTGTCCATGGCCTAAACCAAGACCTCGCCTTCGCGAGGAGCGCTCCAAGGGGCGGGCCAACGCCAAGGGAACGGGAAATAGCTGTATGCCACGCGCACCTTGAGCCGGCCCTCTCCCGTGGCCACGGCCACCTGCCCACGAACGCCCAACACCGTGCCCGGTTCGGCGTCCACCGGCGTGGCGTCGTACTCGGCGCGGAAGATATGCACGAAGCGTCCGCGCCACCAGAAACGCGCGTGATGGATGGGGTGCAAGGCACGGATGCGCCGGTCGATGGCCTCGGCGGGCTCGGCCCAATCGATGTACGTGTCTTCCAGTTTCGGGGCTTTTTCGTAGGTGGCGAGCGCGGGATCCTGCGGTATCCCTTCAAGCCCATCGCGCTCAACCGTGTCGAGCATGGCGCTCACATGTTCCCCCGCGAGATTGGACAGTTTTCGATGCAACGTGCCCGCCGTCTCGCGGGGATCAATGGGAACCCGGTGCTGCGCGAGAATGGGTCCCGTGTCTATGCCCTCATCCATGCGGTGAAAGGTAACCCCGCTTTCCGAATCCCCCGCCAGAATCGCGGGCGTGAAGGGATTGGGGCCGCGATGCCGTGGCAGAAGACTTGAGTGCGTGTTAACACATCCCACGCGGGGCAGATTCAGGATGGGCGCCTTCAGAATGATCCCAAAACCGCCAACCAGAATCAGGTCCGGCTCGGTAGCAGCGAGGGGAGCCAACTCATGGGGCTCCATTCTATTGAGCCACACGACCGGAATGCCGTTTCTTGCGGCGATTCCCATCAGGTTCCGCCCGCCTCCCAACCCACGGCTCAACCGGGGACGCGCCCAACGGCTGAAACCGCCCACGCCCCGGCCGTTCTGTATCAAGGCCACCAGTTCGTGCCGGGATTCCATGATGGGGCGCACAAGGCTCGCCCCCAAGTAACCTGATCCAGCGAAGGCGATGCGCATGGCTGAAA
>SKRY01000192.1 GCA_007118235.1 Candidatus Hydrogenedentota bacterium
AGTCATGGCGTTGCGTGCATCCCGCCCCCATGTTGTGGAACCGGTCCTCGTCCGGCATGGGCAACCGCTCCCAGGGCGTCCAGCCGCCGTTGCCGGGCTCATATCGCGAATACGCCGTGTGACGGGGACGAGGCGTCATCACCCGTCCCCCGTGGTACTTCACGGTGTGCCCCGTTCCAAGCAGGGTTTGGGATGCGCGATGCCACCTCGGCCAAAAGTCGCTGACGGCGGCCCGGACATCATCCGCATCTCCCACGGTAACGGTTTCTGGAGCGAGGGTCTCCACCTCCCGGGGTTCGCTCCATTCTTCGCCCAGATCATCCGAATACAAATCATATACCGCGTCGAACAGATCCGATCCCGAGAGATCCTTCAGGTTCATGGTCATCACGGCGCGCGGGGCGTTCTCTTTCCCAACCCCCGGAACAATACCCGCCCGCGCATGCACCCAACAGCTCTCGCCATCATAGCGGCGCGTGGGTGATTCAAGGCGCAACGCATACCCGGGGCCGCCGGCCGCGCCTCTCACGCATCGCCACGCGGGCGCCATCCACCAAGCGGCTCCGCTCGCCGCCGCGGCCGACAAAAACATTCGTCTCGAAATCATGGCTTGCCTCACTTGTAGAGTATCAGACTCGCCTTGGGTTCGGTGCCGCTATCATCTTCACCAGCCGATACGCCTCCACGGCCACGCAGATGAATGCTCCACAGTGGATGTTCGCCGTCGGAGAACGCGCTGACGCGGACAGCGTCGCCGGAGATCATGGGCCCGCCTTCACGGCCCCAAACGAAGATGCCCGTGTTAAGCCATCCCCCCTGGCCTTCGCGCAGGACGCGCCATTCGTCATCCCGCCGGTATTCCACCTTCCACATGGTATAGGGCTGAGGCTGATTTGGGTACGTCCCGCCAAACGTGAGGTAGTTGATGTTCTTGGGGTTCCTCCAGTCCACTTGCCAATAGAAGGCGTCATCCTCGTCCACGATACCGAGTTCTTCCTCGAATCCAACGCCGTATTCATTCCACGTGCCCGGGATGTGGTACGCCTCCTCGATGGGGTTGTAGAGAATCTCAATCGGCATTCCGCGGCCGCCCTGCGTAACGCTTCCGCTCAGTTCCGCGTCGGGCAAGAGGGCGAGGTTCACCCTGGGATTTGGTTCATTGACGCCCAAGGGCTCGTCCGGTTCGAGGACGGACACCGGAACGATATGACTATGGAATCGGGCGCCATTGCCGGCGTGGACCCGCGCCTGCACGTGGTGTTCACCCACCGTGGCGGCGTCCCATTCGGCTTGATGGGGCGCGCTGTCCGATTCCGCCACGATCGCTCCATCCACCAGAAACTCCACGCGCTCAGCGCTCAGCTCGCGCTCGGTGATGCTCGCCTCAAAGGTCACCGTGTCTCCCACCGCGTACGCGGCGCCTTGGGCCGGTTCCGTCAGCTCCACGCTCATGCGGGGCGGCCGCACCATGAGTCCCTCGATGATGTCCTCCGTCTCGCCAACGGACACCTCTTGTATCTTGTAGCGCCGATCCGCGTCCGGATTCTCCTCGAACACGGTCCGCCCATCATCATCGAAACGCACATCCACGGGATCGCTCAACGACCAGATAGGTTCGCCTTCGTACTCAAGACCGCGCACAGCGTAATACACCGCTGCTTGATCCCAACTCATGCGGTCGCCGATGACGCCCCTCCCGCCTTCTGTACCGCCATAGAGCTTGTAGCTCATGGTCACGGGGTTGTCTTCCGGTCTAGTCAGAGCCGCACCGGTTCGTATTGCATGTCCAATTTCATACCCGGAATACACAATCGGGGTGGGCCACTCCTCGGCCACGAGCTGCGCGCCGGGAAGATGCAGGGTGACATTCCACTCGCCGTGCTCGGGATTCTCGAAACCGCCCGCCATCAGCACCAGTTCCTGGACTTTTTCCTCGGCCAACTCGAACCCCGTCATGTCGATGCCGTCTCCCTCGTGGTCTGCTTCCGTCTGCAGCAATTGGTACAGACAGGGCTGGCCGCCAATGACCACGATTTTGACGCTGTTGTCCGGCGCGTCGTACAACAACCGCCGGTAGAGCGCGGCGCTATCTTCGGCCGTCTCGTTGGTTAGCGTGCTCGGAAATCGTTTCGGATCGCCCACGACGGGCGCATAGTCGTCGCCGCCACGCGTGTGCTCACCCGCCACGAGCCCCACCGGCAGGTCCGGCCGGCCGTAATACGTGTTTATCGCATCAATAGTCGCAACCACGTGCGGGCCGGTGGTGCTGGCCATTACGCCCAATATCTCGCATTCGCCCTGATCCGCCAGGGCGTGCAACACGGCCAGCGCGCCGGCGTCGTCGCAATCCGACCGCATGTCGGTATCCAAAATTACCAGGGGTTGGCCTTCGTAAGCCACAGCGCCTACCGTCACAAGCAACCCGGCCGCAATAAGCATGATGAAGTAACGCACGGTACACATCTCCCCTTGTTCCGTTGCTTCCAATGATCCGCGAAAAAACGCTTCGCCCTTGGGCCACTATCGTGTTGAAGATAGCACAAGCCCGGGAGTAGCACAACAGGTTTCATCCAATGGCAAAGCCGGCGGCGCGTTATGACTCCTTTCGTCTGAGCAAGCCGAACACCCCGCCCGCCGTGATGAGCACGGACAGTGCGCTAAGACCGAGACCAGCCTGAAGAGATCGGGGAGCATACCGGAAAACAACGCGGTGAGGGCCTTCGTCCGGCAAGACCACCCCGCGAAACATGCCGTCCACGGGAAAGACCGCGGCGGGGTCGCCGTTCACCGTGGCCCGCCAGCCGGGATACCATGTATCCGCCAAGACAAGGATGCCCGGGGCCGCTGCTTCCGGTACATCAACCACCACCAAATCGTGACCTTCTTGGGTTATCGCCGCCGGAACCGGGGCGCCGTCGCGTGAGGGGGGCAGAGCTCCCGCGTACTCGGCAAGGGGGGGCTCGGCCGAACGTAGCTGCCCCGGATCAAAGCCCGTCACGGGGCGAACACGGTAAACCACGCGTGCGCGGGTTGGCGCCTGAAGGTCATTGAACAAAATAGCGCCAGAAGAAAACACATGCCCGATTTGCAGCAGGGGCCGCACGGGCATGAAAGCCCCTTGGATGTCGCTCTTGGTGAGGAGCAGCGAACCGCTTCCCGTACGCCGCAGGAGCAAGGGATCCTCGTTTACACGTTCCGCGAAGGCAGTCTGCCGCCGCAGGGACATCCATGGACCTCCGAATGTCTGCGGAATGCCGTTGCCAGCCAAGGGCCATTGCCGCAAGGCTTCATTGCCGCCCACGCGTTCGCCTGTGCGATGCAGGGCTTCAATGAACGGCGTTTCAGGGTAGAGCGCCTCCTCATCCGAATACGGCAAGGCCGGTGCAAAAGTGTTGTACAACGCCAATGCGCCGGCGAGCGCTCCTCCGTAGCCCAGAAGCCGGGCCGAGGGGTGAAACACGGTCAACGCGAGAAGGACTAGCATCGCAAGGAAAAGCCCGGCTTCCCAACCAATGTGGCCCATGAGCGCGGGCGCTTCCCCTTCCATCCGCCACAGACCGAACGCCAATGCGCCCCCGGCCAGCATCACGAACAGGGGTATCACCTTCAGCATGCGGATGACGGCCCGGTGACATTGACTGGGGTCTAGAAGAACCCATTCATCCGCCGCCGCGGCCGCCGCCAGTCCCACCGCCAAGCCGTTGGCCAACAGAAAATGGCTGGCGTTGAACCCGCCAAGGTAGGGCCGCCCCTGAAACAACGGCGGCAGCGCCACGCCGAGCACGCTCATTAAGACCGCCGCCAGAAGAAGCGCTTCGGTCCGCGTACGTTGAAGCGAGGGGACAAAACGGCGGACGCAAAACCACACCGGCAACAGGGTCAACTGAGCAATTCCTACGTAGAAAAGGCCCGTGTAGTGAAACCCAACTCCTCCCCCGCTTGCGCCGGTCCCGAAAGCTTGTGGGAAGAACAGGCTGACGGCGTTCACCGCGGCGGGATACGCTTCCGGCGCTGAACCACCGGCCGCGCCATGGCGCGCGAATTCAATGAACGGCGCAAGCTGGACCGCCGCCAAGCCACCGCCCAAGATGAATGTCGCCGCCAACGGGAGAACCGGCGCCACGGTTTGCGTCAGATCGGCGCGTGTCAAGGTCTTACGCAGAAGCACATACAGAACGGTGAAGACGGCGGCGGCGGTCATTCCCTCGGGATCGCCTCCCAGCAGCATGAGCCCCACCGTGATGGCGCCCAAGGGCCAATACCCCCATTGGCCGAAAGCGAGGCGCTCGGTGAACACGAACAGCAGAGGCAGCCATACCAACGTATCGGTGAGAGGCCAATTCGCCCATAGCAGCATCGGGCCGCTAAGCTGAAACGTGAGCGCGGCCAGCAGCGCGAAGGGCGGCGCGAGCCCCAATCGCCGGGCGGCGTACAGGGCGCAACATCCCGCCACGAAGATCTTGAGCAACACGGAAATCTGCAAACCGGCAGCCGGCGGCAAGAGATAGAACGGGATGGAGAACGGAGACAAGGCCCGGGTGCGCCACATCGCCAAGAAGGGCAGTCCACTGTGCTCGTAGGGATTCCACAGGATGGATTCCCCCTCGGACGCCGCCATGCTCAGAAACGTTTGCCAAGGATAGAAGCGTTCCGCGGCCACGCGATCTTCCCGCGAAGAGGTGGACAGGGCTGCGCTGGGTTCCGCGTCTTCCCATGGGGGAAGCGTGAAGATGCTGTCCATCGCAACGGGGACCTGATCGTCCAGAACAACAGGCGAAAACACGGCCACCGTGGCGGCGGCCAGCACCAAGACGCATGCTCCCGTCTCCCAGACTTTACTTTTCTTCAGCCACAAACCCAGATTCCTTCGCTGACGGGTCACCACTCGCGCGGACTCAGATGCAACCCACGTCATGCTCCCTAATCGCCGGGCACGTGCGCTGCTCCAGGGCACAACATCCCCCTTGATCCCCCTCGAAGGGGGTGGCCCGAAGAGCCGGGGGATGTAAACGCCCCGCACACCGCCCTATCCGGCGATTGGGGATGCTACTTCCGTTTCGGAGGCGTGTGGATGCTCATGCCGTAGTAATTCTCGGCGGCTTCCATGATAGCCTCGGACAACGTGGGATGGGTGTGGATGGTGTGGGCGATCTCGGCCACCGTCGCCTCCAACTGCATGGCCATGGCGCCGGCCGCAATGAGTTCGCCCGCTTCCGCGCCCATGATGTGCACTCCAAGGACTTCATCGGTGCGGGCATCGCCAACAATCTTAACCATGCCGTCTGTCTCGGCCATGGACTGCGCGCGCCCGCTGGCCATGAACATAAACTTGCCCGTCTTTACCTCGATACCCTGTTCTTGGGCCTGCTTCTCGGTCAGTCCCACGCTGGCTACTTCAGGCGTGGTAAATGTACATGCCGGAAGTACACGGTAGCTCATCCGCCGGTCGCCGCCCAAGGCGTTTTCAACGGCCAC
>SKRY01000376.1 GCA_007118235.1 Candidatus Hydrogenedentota bacterium
CCGTGGCGCCCGCGGCGGCGGCCGTGCCCCTATCCATCTACACGGCGGGCATTGGCGTGGCGGAGACCTTCGTGGTGACCTGGCCCATGGTGGAACAGTTCACGGCGCGGGTGATTGAACACCAGTTCGCCGACCGCTGGTTCGATTTCCTTTCGCCGTGGAAAGCCGAGCAACAGGAACGCCTCGCCCAGGCGCTGGAGAAACACGTCGGCGGGATGGTCTTGGGCGAGATTCAGGCGGCCCTGGAAACCCTGAGCGGGGAGGCGGTCCGCGAGATGCGGGAGGCCCAGTTGCAATGTCTGAAAGTCTGAACCGGCTCCTCGCCCGGCTCGATTCCGTGGCGGCCTACGAAGGCCCTTGGCGGCCCCTGCGGGACGAGGCCCCGCGTTTGCGCGGCCGGCTCGCGGAGATGCGCCGGCGCCGCGATCAGCTTGAGGATGTGCTGGTCATCGCGCTCATCGGCGGGTCCGGCGTGGGCAAGTCCACCTTGCTCAACGCCATCGCGGGCGACAACCTCGCGGAAACGTCGGCCTACCGCCCCTGCACCGAGGTCCCCACGATTTACCATCCCCACGACGTGCCCGTGGACTGGCAGAACTGCCGTCATGTCAGCGGCTCGGCCCTTGAACGGCTTGTGATCATCGACACCCCCGACACGGACACCGTGGTGCGCCAACACCGCCAAACCGTGTGGAACGCGCTGAAGCGGTGCGACCTCGTCATGCTGTGCGGCAGCCCGGAGAAATACCTCGACGATGCGACCTGGTCCCTCATCCGGCCCCTGCAAGCCGAACGCACGATAGCGTGCGTCGAGACCAAGGCGGAGGAATCGGCGGGCTCCCTGCGCGAGCATTGGGTTACCCGCATGGAAGAACAAGGGTTCCGTGTGGACGCCTACTTTCGCGTCAATGCGCGCGAAGCGTTTGATCGCAAGCTGGCGGGCTCCTTGCCGGTCCCGGGCGAGTTCGACTTTCCCCAGCTCGAACGCTACCTCGAGGATGAACTGGATCGGGAGAATATCCACCGCATCAAGCGCTCCAACATCGCGGGGTTGCTCAGCAAAACCGTGGGACAGCTTCGGGAGCGCCTTTCGCCCCGCAGAGACGAACTCGACGAATTGGAGCGCCAGCTTCAGGAAGCCGAGACCCGCCTGATGACGGAAGCTCGCGACCTGGTCATGGACCGGGTTTTCAGCGAACCCCATCTCTGGATACGCGCCCAAGGCCAGGAGATCGCTTTTCGCGCCAAGGGCCTCGTGGGCGGGCTGTACCGATTCTTCCAATGCCTGCGCGCCTTGCCGGAGCGGGCCGCGGGGTGGATGCCGTGGTCTCCCGGACGGAGTCCAGTGCGGCGGATCGCGTCGATGCTGGGCAACCGGCCGGGGTTGGCCGAGGATCTCGGGCTCGTCGTGGACACCCTGCGGGAGTCCCACGATAACAAGAGCGCCTCCCTCCGGCTGGAATTTGCGCGGCGCGGGTTTGAGCCGGTCAACGATGACCGGGGCTTTGAAGTCTTCGGCGAAGATTTCGACAACCGCCTGTCCCACATTCTCCGGAGTTCGGCCAGGGTGCGCCTCATCAAGAACGCCCGCCTTCTCACGAGCTGGCCCCTTGTTTTCATGTTGGACGGGCCGCTCTACGCCGTGGCCGGCGTTGGCGTGTACCATTTGGTTCGGGGATTCCTAACGGGACAACTGCTCACCGGCCCTCAATTCTTGAGCGGGGTTTCCGTGTTCGCCGTCGCCGCCGCGGCCGAGCTGATGCTCCTGGCCTGGGGCGTCCGGTCGGGCGCATGGCTAGCCCGCCGCAGCGCCATCCGGGGCGTTCGGGCGCAATTGCTGCCGGCGGGGACCGCGTTCGCCCGCCAACGCGAAGCCTTGGACGAGGCCCGCGGGCTGCTCGACGAGATCGAGGACATCGACGCGGCGCTGCGAAAAGGCTTCGGCGCGGGGCGTCAAACCCCGGAGACAGACGGCGCGGCGGCGCTTTCCGATGGAACTTCCGCCCTCCAACGGGAATGATATACTGTCCCCGGATACTTGGCTCTCATGCCTGCATATGAGGATGGAACCCGTGATAAGGATACCCCGCATCCGCCGCCCCATTTTCCAAGCGGTCCCATGTTTGTCCGCACCCGTCCGCCAAATGATTCGCGCGGGGCTGTGTCTGGTCGCGGCCCTCGCACTGGCGGGTTGCGCCCATGAGCCGCCCCGCCGGGGCTCCGCCTTTACACCGGAGTGGACCCGCGAGATCGGCGCCGCGCAACAGATCTGGCGCAATGCCGAGGACGATGACGGAGACGATGCCGAAAACAATGTGATTATCGGCAACGAGGACGGCGCGCGCGTGGAAATCGAGGATGGACGCCCCAAAATCCGAATGGGTCAAGACGGCGGATTGGAGGCGGGAGTCCAAAGCGGCACGGGCCGCGTGGGCTACCGCTGGGAATGGTGATTGCCGCGCATGTGCGAGACGCATTCCCTGAAGAAACCGCGAATTCTTGGGGTTGACGCCGGCCATGGAATCATGATAAGCTAGCGTCAGAACAAAACAGTGGGCGGTTAGCTCAGGTGGTTAGAGTACATGCTTGACATGCATGGGGTCACTGGTTCAAGTCCAGTACCGCCCACCATTCCTAAACCCAGCCGAATCAACGACTTACGCAATCCCTTCCTAGTTCCTTCCCGGCAGCACGAAACGAGAGTTAAACCAGCATTAAACCAGTTTGGTTTAGGGGCGCGTGGCCGGCTGCTCTTTGTTATCGGCTCCAGTTGTGCGGTTCAGGTTCAGAATTTTCGAACGTGATACCAACCCACATGGTTCATCCGACTAAAGCATACTTTGTTTCGTGGAGGGCCTTTATGCTGAGTTTCAAATATTCGATGTCTCGGTAGCCACAGGCTTGTCGTTTGAGGGTTTTGACCTTGTTGTTGATGCCCTCCAGTGGGCCGGTGGAGATAGGGTCGTCGTACCATGCCAGCACGCCGCAAGGCGTATGCTATCGCCAGGCACAAGTGAAATAAGGGAAGCGTCCCCGGACTTGTTGAAATTTGAAGATGGTCTCCTCTTCGCCCATAGTAGGCGTTTAGGCCTGTTTCCAACGGATTTCAAATAAGTGAAGGGATCAATCAAGGTTCTCAAGCTGCTCGTCTTCCTCGGCGTCATGTTTGTGATGACGCAACCCGGACCATTTGCCGTCGATGTGCTCAAGGAGATCGGCTGGCACGCCCCACCACATTGGGTCCAAAACAAACTCAACCCCTTCGCGGCGGGCCAGCTTAGCGACTGCTATAAAATCGGAATCACCGGATACCAGAACAATTGTGTCGACTTGCTGCTTTAACGCCAGTGAGGTGATATCCATGCCGATCCGCATGTCTACACCTTTCTGACGGAAGTCCATACGGAAATCGTCATCGGTAAGATCCGCAACGTCTCTCTCTTGTTGCAACAGGGCTCGCAAGCTGTTCGGGTGCAATTGCCACTTGCCTTCCCGAAGCACGTGCCCCAGCCGTAAGGCGAATTTTCGCTTATTGCGTATTCCGGAAAAGAGTTTCTGGCGGAATTCAGCTTGGGGGGTACTGCCAAAATTGATATTCTTGTTGGAGATGGGTAGTCTTGCGTTTTCTTGAAACGGATGGGCGTCGTAATAGAAGACCCGATACAGCATGGCCCAGTAGTTCTCAAGACAATAGGTTTTGTTGAGTTTTTCAAGATGCCCGTTTACCAACGAGTTAAGACAGTGAAGGGCATGCTTCGCTCTGTCGTTGCCGTCGTAGGGCCGTATCGAAGGGAGGCGTTTAAGGAAATAGCCCCCATCAATCAGGATAGCGACTTGTGGCGTCATTGCGAAAGTTCCTCCAAAACGAAAAAGCCCCGAGGATGCCGGTCCGCTGGTGATCGAGAAGAGCGGAGGGCATACAACGGGGCGGATGTAAACTTAAGTTGATTGAAATATACTATACCTGTTGCGGTATGTCAACCCAGCTTTCGGACGTCAGAATGGCCACACGATCGGGATCAGGATCATGGCGATAACGAATAGCAGGACGTTGAGGGGAAGCCCTACCTTCGCGAAATCGCTGAACCGGTATCCGCCGGGGCCGAAGACCATGAGGTTGGTCTGATAGCCGATAGGGGTTACGAGACTCGCCGACGCGGCAAAGGCGACCGCCATGGCGAGGGGGCGGGGATTGATCTCGATCCCGGATTGCATGGCCAGGGGAATGACGAAGGGGAACATGAGGGCCGCCGCCGCGTTGTTGGTCACGGTCTCGGTGAACAGGCTGGTCAGGAGATAGACCACGGCGAGGATGGCGATCGGGCCGAGGACTTGCGCGTATGCCACGATGAAGCCGGCGATGGTCTCCGCCGCTCCCGATTCTTCAAGGGCGGCGCCAAGGCCGAAGGCGGCGCCGATGGTGATGAGCGTTTGCCAGTCCACGCTTTGCCGGGCCACGCCGGCGGAAATGCAGCGGGTGGCGACCATCAGGCCGGCGATGAGGAAGGCGGAGAGGTGGGTGGGCAGCAGACCCGTCGCGAGCAGCAGCACCAATCCGCCGAGGAGGACCGCGCTGATGAGGGTCTTTTCGTCGCGGGCGGGTCGGCTTTCTTCCACGCCGCTCACCAGAATGAAGTCGGGGTTGTTGCGATGCGCGCGGGCGAAGTGAGGGCCGGTCTGGAGCAGTAAGGTGTCTCCGTTTTCCAGCCGGATGTCGCCCACGCGGCCTTGAAGCCGTTTGCCGCCGCGGTGCACGGCGACGACCGCCGCGTTGTAGGTCGCACGGAAATCGGCATCCCGGATGGTCTTGCCTATCAGGGGCGATTTGGACGAGATGACCGCCTCGCACAACATGCGGTCGCGGCGTTGTTTGGCTCGCGTTTCGTATTCCTCATCCGCCACGGGCACCAGGCCGGGAATGCGTTCGAGGTCGACAATGGTGCTCACCATGCCGGTGAAGGTAAGGATATCCCCCGCGCGAAGCGGTTGGCGCGGGCCGACGGGGGAGATGATTTCGCCGTTACGCACGATTTCGATGAGGAAGAGCCCGGGGAGATGGCGCAGCCCCGCCTCTTGGACGCGCTGCCCCACCAGCCGGCATTCCGGCTTTATCTCCATTTCCACGAGGTATTCCCGCATCGATTCACCCAGGGTTTCGACGAGATCCTTGCGGTCCGGTATGAGACGGGGAGCAACGAAGATGAGATAGAGGCAACCCGCCACGGCGTAGGGCAGTCCCACCCACGTAAGCTCAAACATGCCGATGGGGGCCAAGTCCCCGGCCAACTGGGGATGCCGGGTTTGGGCCTCGGCTAGCAATCCGCTCACGACCAGATTGGTGCTCGTGCCGATAAGGGTGCAGGTTCCCCCGAGAATGGCCATGTAGGAAAGGGGCATGAGCACGCGGGACGGGGAGATCTGATGCGAGCGGCACCATTTGCTGAG
>SKRY01000381.1 GCA_007118235.1 Candidatus Hydrogenedentota bacterium
GTTCCGGAGCGGATGCGGAGGATCCTTGAAGCGTTGCGGTTTGAATGATGGTTGTTTTGATTGGTACTCTATTGATGAACTCCACCCCGCCACGATTGAAGGACCTTCTGACGCTTCAATGTGGCTCTTTTTATTCTCATCGTTCTATTTTAAAGTTCAGGAATGTATATTAACGACAGCCATCTGTTAAACCTTCATTAAACAAAGTGAATATACGTATGAGGCTTCCGATACTACCTTTTCTGTTCGTATTCCTGATCATTGTGTTGACTCCAATCGACGCTTTTACACAAGATACACCGCCGCCGACACCACCTGTACCCGAGCAGACCGGAGAGGACTTCCTGATTGACGATCGGAAACCTACGTTTGTGATTGTGCACGGCGCCTGGGGCGGAAGCTGGTCGTTTCGGGATGTTGAGCAGCTATTGCGGAAAAAAAAGTATGATGTGTACAGGCCATCGCTGACCGGATTGGGTGAAAGGCACCACCTCGCACATCCGGATATCAACCTCACAACTCATATACAGGACGTGGTGAACGCCATTTTGTTCGAAGAGCTGCAAGATATTGTATTGGTGGGCCACAGTTACGGAGGCATGGTGATTTCGGGTGTTGCACACCAGATCCCGGATCGCATTCAAAGCATGATCTACATTGATGCGCATCTGCCGAATGACGGAGAGAGCCTTGAAGACCTTCTCGGAGATAGAAGAGATCAAATTTTTGGTATGGAAGAAAATGGCTTCCTGGTGCCGGTTTGGGTTTCTTCAGATCAGCCCTTTCCGCGGGATGTGCCCCATCCTGTTAAAACATTGACGGAAAAAGTTGTGATGGGGAATGAATCTGCATACTCTATTCCTGCCGTATATATTCATGCAGTTGAGGAGAACACAAATCCCGAAGATGATAATTTTTACTTTGCATCCCAGCGCGCAATAGAACGCGGATGGCCGGTGCTGATTATTGATTCGGATCACAACCCGCAGTGGAGCGCCCCCGAAAAACTGGTGGAGATGCTGCATCAGAATTGGTGAGGGGTTCAAAAAAAGGTTCTGCAGGAACACCGGGGCCTTCCTTGAGCATGGGTTGAAAGATTGGCGGTATAAAAAGAACTCTTTTCAGTCAGCTGCCAGACATTCTATCACGAATAGGTTCGTTTTCCCGGAGATTAAAAAAAATCAGTTTTTCCACTCGGATAGGTATTCATACAATACGGCGTGTATTACCAATGAGAAAGCTTTGCTCTCTGCAAAGAACCAAAAAAAAATGATGATGAAAACGAAAAGATCCATAGGGTGGATGTTGATTTTTTTGATGATCACCTCCTGCGATCTCCTCGGCATTGGCGGGGAACCGGATATTCCCGGTAAGATTGTATTTTCGGCCAGAGACGGCAACAATACCAACCAGATTTACACGATGAACGCCGACGGATCTGGCGTCCGGCAGCTCACCTATTTGGAAGATGGCGGGGCTTTGGGACCCTTATGGAGCCCGGATGGCAGCCGTATTGTGTTTTTATCTAACCGGGATTCTTCGGAAAGAACCGGAAGTGACCTGTATATTACCGAAATTGATGGAGACCAAATTGAACGACTAACTGAAACCGGAAAGGCCGGCCGGCCGGTATGGCACCCTGATGGGATGGCTCTTTTTTATTGGTTTGACAATAATTTATACGAGATAGATATCCAAAATAAGGAAACAAAACGCAGATCTGTGAGCATTTCAGGAGGGAAGGGTTTTCGGCCTGTAGCCATATCGCCGTCTGGGGATTATCTCCTGCTGCATACATTTAGCTATGTCAATACGCGTGAAGACCAATCTCTACAGGTGCTGGACCTGAGCAGCCAGGAATTAACGCACATTTATTCGAATGCATCCATTCATAGAGCTGATTGGAGATGAAGGGCAAGATGAGTAAGAATATGCTTTACAATACACATCATTCACACACAACCATATAACAAAATCTATGGAGATAACATTATGAAACGAATTCTGTCATTATTCACTCTTATCGCAATGTTCCTGCTTGTATCCTGCGATATTCTTGGCATTGGCGGGGAACCGGATATTCCCGGGAAGATTGTATTTTCGGCCAGAGACGGCAACAATACCGAACAGATCTACACCATGAACGCCGATGGCTCTGGCGTCCGGCAGCTCACCTATTTGGAAGATGACGGAGCCTTCGACCCCTCCTGGAGCCCAGATGGAAGACAGATCGTTTTTTCTACCTCCCTTCGCAGCAGTTCTGCCGGATTTTCTCTCTATGTGATGGATGCCGACGGAAGCAATAAGCGCGCCTTGCACGAGCGAGAGGGATCTCATATTCCCACGCCGGGTTCAAACCCTAAATGGAGCCCGAACGGGTCTAAAATAGTGTGGCACCAGTGTGTGAACTGCCAAATTGCCACCAATTATGAACTCTTTGTCTATGACTTTGAAACCGATTCGGTAACACAGCTTACGGATGAATATGCCAGTAACAGAAATCCCTCCTGGAACCCGGATGGCAGCCGTATTGTATTTTCTACCGACCGGGACTATTTCGATGCGGATACACTTCGGTTCAGGCAAGATTTGTATGCAGTTGATGCGGATGGAACCAACCTGAAACGGTTGACGAGGACCGGATATGCAAGGCAGCCAATTTGGCACCCTTCTGGGGCTTCAGTCACATTCCGGTCCACTCAGTATCCCTCCGGTTTGTATCAGGTGGATTTTCAAAGTGGAGAAATAGAAGAGATAAAAAGAGATCTAAGCCCGGGAGTGCGGCTCTTTCCTTTAACCTGGTCACCAGACGGCCGGCAATTGCTCATCTTCTCGTGGGATGCGAATTATCCCAGGGAAAACAACTTATTGATATGGAATATTGAAGATGAAGAATTGGAAGTTATTTATTCCCGGCCATCCTATGACAATTCCAATCCCTTCCTAAGCGGAGCGGATTGGTTTTATCCGGCAGAGCACTGAGTCAAAAGAAATGTTAGAGGCCATGAAAGTAAATGCTAAAATATTGATATTAAAGTTTTTAAGTAGTTACTGTAAAAGATATAAGGTTCTACGGGAAAGTTTGTGGGTAGAGGTCTAATTTTCTAAAATAAAACAGGATTGCATTTAGAAAGTTATCAAAGTTGCGATAGCCCTTGGAAATCGATTTTAACTGTTGAATTTAGAATTTACTTGTTCGGCCCGGCCCCTTCCCTATGACGGTGCAAACTGCACACCGCCACAAGGAAGGGGTGACTTTTTTCATAGATTTGTGCCAAAACCAGAAAAAGCCCCTCTCCCGAAGGGTCGGGATTTCAAAATACATTCAACTTGCGGCGTGTTGTTCGCCGGAGGGAGGGGTTGGGGTGGGTCCTTCCTCCATAGCGCAAAAATTTAGTACTACAAAAAATGGGTTAACTCCATAAAGCTATTCCTCAGTGAACATATATTTTTCTATTTTGTAACCCGTTTTGAAATTATGACGTATCAGCTCCGTGATGCTAAACATAATCTTGGAAAATTATGAAACGACTGCTAATCTATCTGACTGTTATTATTTTTTTTACTCCGTTTAATCTGACTGCTCAAATTGAGCCGGATGTTGAAAAGCTGAAAACTTTTTTTGAAGCGCTTTATAAACATGAAAAGTTCATGGGATCGGCTGTCATTTTGCACGGGGATGAACTGGTTTTTAATCAAGCGTACGGATTTACGAACGAGGAGCATCATCCTGCAGAGCCTGAATCGATCTATCACATCGGTTCGATCACCAAAACCATGACGGCGGCAATTATTCTGAAATTGAAGGAAGAAGAAAAAATTTCGCTGACAAACACGCTTTCCGATTACTATCCCGATCTGCCAAATGCCGAAAACATCACCATCGAGCACCTGCTGAGGCACCGCTCCGGCCTGGTGAATTTTACCAATATGCCAGAATATGCCGGATACTATACCGATGAAATCAGCAAGGAAGATTTACTGAATTTGTTTCGCAAGTATGGCGTTGAATTTGAACCGGATGAACGGTTTGAGTACAGCAATACCGGGTATGTTCTGCTGGGTTACATTATCGAGGATGTAACAGGGTTAACGTTTGGCGAAGTTATAGAAAAGTATATAGCCGTGCCGGCCGGTTTGAGCCGGACTTTTTACGTTGCCGAAAATTCCGGCAGGCATATTTTAGCTGATTCATTTGCAAAGGTTGACGGATGGCAAATGCTGCCAAAAACGAACATGGCCATTCCGCATGCAGCGGGTGGAGTTGCCTTAACCGCCGAAGAAACCGCCCGTTTTTTCAAGGCCCTTTTTGAGGGTGAGATTATCAGCAGCGAATTTATTGAACTGATGACAGCACATTCCGACGGCATGGGAATGGGGATTTTCATGATCCCGTTTTACGACAAGTACGCTTTTGGCCATACGGGCGGCATTGATGGTTTTCATACGGTTGCCGCTTATTTTCCTGAAGAGGATCTGTCTTTTGCCATATTCAGTAACGGTCTTAACTATGTGATGAATGACATCACCATCGGCTTGCTTAGTTTGACGTTCGGTCGTGAATTTGACATCCCCGATTTTGAAACTGAAGAAACGGAAATTATTCATTTGACTATTGAAGAGATGGCCCGTTACACCGGCAATTATGTGTCTGATCAATTGCCGCTGGATATCAGGTTTTTTGAGCAGGAGGGGCGGCTGATGTCTCAGGCTACCGGCCAGGGAGCTTTTCCTTTGACTGCCGTCAGTGAAACCACCATGAAATTTGATCCCGCTGGAATTGTGATTGAATTCTCGGATTATAAAAACGACCGTTATCACGCATTCAGGCTCAAACAGGCGGGTCAGGAGTTTCAGTTTCAGCTTGAGGAGTGAAGCCAAAACTTTTGGCACTTCATTGGTGGCAAACTCACTCGTGGCACGCCTCCAAGTCGTGCCACGAGTTTTCGGAAATGGAAAGAAATCCGCCACGCTTCAGGGAACTCACTTCGTTCGTACGCCTGGAGGTGGCTTTTGTAACTCATCAATCACCCGAAAACTTTCCGGGCCGTATTGGAACAGGAGGTCCAGCAGACAGCAGCCCGGTTCAAACCCTTCAAAATGCTGCCGGTATACGGGATGTTTGAATGGCAATTCACTTCGGTTCAGGCCCTGTCGCTGATAGTGCCGTGCATCCTGTTCCTGGTAGTAAACACCGGCGTTCAGGTTTTTGGCAAGCAGATCGGGATCAGAATCATAAACTTCCAATTCACTCGATAATATAATGTATGCTTTCAGATCAATTTCCAAGAACTGAAAAACACGCTTTCTCAGATAAAGGACAAACGGAAGTAAAAATTCATAATCTTCAGCACTCTCAAAATCAGCACGGATTTCCGGTTCATAAAAATCGAAGTAAATACTGTTTCGGTAATTAAATTCGAGTGCCCGGA
>SKRY01000310.1 GCA_007118235.1 Candidatus Hydrogenedentota bacterium
GCCCCACCGGCCATGGTAAGACAACCACGCAGGCCTCCCTCATCGACGTGATCAATCACAAGCGCGAAGGCCACGTTATCACCGTTGAAGATCCCATCGAATTCATCCACTACCACCGGCGAAGCATCGTGGACCAGCGCGAGGTCGGCGGCGACACGCTGGGGTTCGCCCAGGCCCTGAAATTCGTGCTGCGCCAGGACCCCGATGTCATCCTTATCGGAGAAATGCGTGATCTCGAAACCATTCAGGCCGCCTTGCGCGCCGCCGAGACGGGCCATCTTGTCCTGGCGACCCTGCACACCAACGACGCCATCCAAACCGTGGACCGCATCATTGACGTATTCCCTGGCGAACAACAGCAGCAAATCCGGTTTGTGCTCAGCATGACCCTGCTCGCCGTCGTCTCCCAGCGCCTTCTGCGCAAGGCCGGGGGCGAAGGCCGCGTGTTGGCCTGCGAAGTCTTGCGCAACAACACCGCCGTGGCCAATCACATCCGCGAAGGCAAGACCCACCAAGTCCACAGCATCCTCGAAACCCACGGCAAGGAAGGCATGACCACCCTGGACCGCTCTATCAAAGAACTTTACACCAGCGGCCTGGTAGACTACGAGGAAGCCGCCGCCCACGTCCGTAACGTTCAAACGCTCATGGACGTGAGCCCGGGATAACCCGGCTTATGGCCCGGCGCAGGGTATGAGCCATAGCGCTATTCCGTACATAGCACACTGTACCCACTAAACTCTTTCGCAACTTCCGCTCACCTGCTTCCTGCCGAGGCGGTAGGCCTGGCCCTTCCATTCGACGCCCCAGCGCGGCCGCCAAAATCCTCCCCAATTCGGGGACCGCGCATTGACTTACCCCGCCTGAGTTCTTATACTGAACAGTGGAGCATTCAGAATCAGTTTACCTGGCCACGTTTGCGGCCAGCATAAGCAGGATGGATAGCGCCATGTTTAGCCTTTGCCACTTTGGTGGTTTTCAAATATCTTTGGTTTTCGCCTTGTCCCTGGTCTCCTTTCTTTCGGGGAAGAGGGAGTGGATATGCGCCGTTGAGGTGAACAGGCTCGTGCGTCCGTTATGCCGCAAACCGTTGGCCAGAACAGGCAATACAATACCCCATGCTGGGGATGGAGGAAAGCTACGTGCCTATGGGTCCGCAGGATATCTTGTGGATCGGAGTGGGCATCGTTCTGGGCCTGGTTGTCACGATCGTGGGCGCCCGCATCGTGGCCAACGGACTGTTGGGCAAAGCCCGGCGGGAAGCCGCGCAGCAGATTTCGGATGCAGAACGAGAAGCCGCTTCGATCATCAAGGAAGCCAATACAAATCTGAAGGAAAAGGAACTCGAGCTTCGCTCCAAAATGGAGGAGGAAGCCCGGCAAGAACGTAAGGAGATTGCGAACCTCGAAAAGCGGATTATCACCAAGGAAGAGGCCCTGGACAATCGCGCCGACGCCTTGGAGAAGAAGGCGGGAGACCTCAACCAGCGCGAGAAGGACATGGCCAACCGCGAGGCCGCCTTGCATGAGGAGCGGGACAAGGTAACCGCCTTGATTGAGCAGCAAACCCAGAAGCTGGAGGAACTCTCGGGCTACAGCGCCGATGAGGCGCGCAAGGAGCTGTTCAACCAGCTCGAGGCCGAGGTGAAGCGGGACTGCGCCATCCGGCTCAAGCGTATCGAGGACGAAATGACCGACACGGCGCACAAGAAGGCGCAATGGGTCATCGCACAGGCCATCCAGCGGTGCGGGGCTGACCATGTGGCGGAAACCGCCATCGCCGTGGTCAGCCTGCCCAACGATGAAATGAAGGGCCGCATCATCGGCCGCGAGGGACGCAACATCCGCTCGCTCGAAAATACGACGGGCATCAACATCATCATCGACGACACTCCCGACGCCGTCATCCTGTCGGGCTTCGATCCGGTGCGGCGCGAAGTGGCCCGGATCACCCTGGAACGCTTGCTCGCCGATGGCCGCATCCATCCCGCCCGGATCGAGGAGATGGTGCAGAAGGTCGAGCAAGAGGTCAACCAGACCATTAAGCAACTCGGGGAGGATGCATGCCTGGACGTGGATGTCCACGGGTATCACCCCGAACTCATCAAGCTGTTGGGCCGGTTGAATTACCGGACCTCCTACGGTCAAAACGTCTTGAAACACTCCAAGGAGGTTTGCCGTCTGGCCGGAATCATGGCCGCCGAGTTGGGCGTCGATGTCGCTCAGGCCAAGCGCGCCGCCTTCATCCATGACATCGGGAAAGCCGTCACCCCCGAAGTGGAAGGCTCGCACGCCTTGATTGGGCGGGATATGGCGAAAAAATTTGGCGAATCCGAGCTGATCGCCAACGCCGTGGGCGCCCACCACAACGAAATCCCACAGGATTCCGTGATCGCGGTGCTGGTGCAAGCCGCCGACGCGCTTTCCGCCGCCCGGCCGGGCGCCCGCCGCGAGACGGTCGAGACCTACATCAAACGGCTCGAGCAATTGGAGCACATCGCCGACGGATTCCCCGGCGTGGAGAACGCTTTCGCCCTGCAAGCGGGCCGGGAGATTCGAGTGGTGGTCGAGCCTGAAAAGATAAGCGACGCCGAAGCCTATCAACTCGCCCGGGAGGTGGCCCGCAAAGTGGAAGAGGACATGACCTATCCCGGCCAGATCAAGGTGACGGTGATCCGCGAAACACGGGCCGTGGAAACGGCCAAATAGCCGTGGCCGCTTGATGAACATCCTATTCGTGGGCGACATTGTAGGTAAACCGGGCCGGCAGGCGCTCAAGCAGTGGCTGCCGGTCCTGCGGGAAGAGCACGCCCTTGACGCTGTCGTGGTGAACGGGGAGAATGCCGCGGGGGGGCTCGGAATAACGCCGAAGCTGCTTGATGAGATCCTCGCCCCGGGTGTGGACGCCGTAACCTTGGGCAACCATACGTGGCGCAAGAAGGAATTTGTTGCGGGCATCGACAGCTACTCCAAGGTCGCCCGGCCGGCCAACTACCCCGATGGCGTTCCTGGCAAGGGCAGCGTGCTTATTTCCACCAACACCGGCCATTCGCTGGCGGTGCTGAACCTGATCGGACGTGTCTACATGGACCCCGTGGACTGCCCATTTGTCCGGGGCCGCGCGGAAGTGGAGCGTCTCCGGGAGAAGACGCCGCTCGTGCTGGTCGATTTCCATGCCGAGGCCACCGCCGAGAAGGTGGCCATGGGCTGGCATTTGGACGGGCAATGCACCGCCGTGGTGGGCACGCACACTCACATCCCCACGGCCGACGAACGGGTTTTGCCCGGGGGGACCGCCTACATCACGGACGTGGGAATGACCGGCCCCATGGACAGCGTCATCGGCATGGAGCGCGAACGGGTGCTTCACCGTTTCCTGACGGGGATGCCTGTCGAATTTCGCGTCGCGAATGAACGGCCCGTGCTGTGCGGCGTGGTGATCAAGGCGGATCCCGAAAGCGGCATGGCCACGAGCATCGAACGGGTGATGTGCGGCGCCGAGTAGCTCACTGGAGCTGACCGGCGCGCAATTCGAGGTGACCCAAGGACAACCAACGGAGCTTCCGGTTATTCATGTATTTCAAGCGGCTTGAGTTGACGGGCTTTAAGTCCTTCGCCGAACGCACCGCGGTTGAGTTGGAACCCGGCGTCACCGCCATCGTCGGCCCCAACGGCTGCGGCAAGAGCAACATTCTGGACGCGCTCCGCTGGGCCTTGGGGGAACAAAGCGCCAAGGAACTGCGCGGCGGCAACATGCACGACGTCATCTTCAACGGCAGCGAAACCCGCAGCCCCATGGGCATGTCCGAGGTCTCCGCCGTATTCGACAACGCCGACGGCCAGCTTCCCGTGGATTTCGCCGAGGTGGAGATTACCCGCCGCGTATACCGCTCCGGCGAAAGCGAATACCTGATCAACAGAGCCCCCTGCCGCCTCAAGGACATCCAGGAAATGCTGATGGACACCGGCATCAGCACCCAGGCCTACTCCATGGTGGGCCAGGGCAAGATGGACATGATCATCAGCTCGAAACCGGAAGATCGGCGGGCCTTGTTCGAGGAAGCGGCCGGCGTCATTAAGTACAAGAACCGCAAACGCGTGGCCATGCGCAAAATGGATTCGGCCGAGCAAAACCTCCTGCGGTTGCATGACATCATCGCCGAGGTCCAACGGCAGATGCGCAGCCTCAAGCGGCAAGTCAACGCGGCCATCCGCTACAAAGAGTTGAGCACGCAACTTCGCGATCTCGAAATCCGCGCGGCGTGGCTCCGGTTTCAACAGCTTACGGCGGGCATCCGCCAAATGCAGGCCGATTACGCCGTGGCCAGCGATGTGCAACAACGCATCGGGGCGGAGATCGACAAACTGGAACGGGAACACGAAGCCCTCGGCTTGAAGCGCCTCGAATCGGACCGGGCGGTCTCGGCCCGGCGCGACGAGGTGCAAGGCGTCGATTCCGAAATCGAGAAACTCGAGCGCGAGATCGCCCTGCAACGCCAACAACTCGACTTCTCCGGCGAACAGATCAACCAAGCCCACACCGAACGCGAAAACCTGCTCACCCGCTCGTCGAACGCCCTCGCCGAGGCGGAAGCCGCCGAAGCCCGGGCGGAAAGCGCGGCGCATGAGGTGGAACAGGCCGCGGCCGAGGTGGAAGCCAAACAGACCGAGTACGCCCGCATCGAGGAGCAGGTCCAGGAAGCGGAGCAGCAGTACGAGGCCATGCGGGCGGATGCCGTCGCCAGCATGAACGACCGCAACCGCGTCCAGACCGAGGCCGAAACCCTACGCACGAACCTGGACCACGTCGATAACCAGGTCGCCGCCATCGACGAGCAGCGGCGCAATGAGGACGCCCGCCGCGAGGATCTCGTGCGGCAGATGCAACAGGCGCAGAACCGTCACCACGAGCAGCAGGAGGCCCTCTCCCGCTTGGAGGCGGACCGCGAGCAGCTCACGGCGGAGCAAGAAGCCGCGGCGGCGGAACTTCGCAAAGTGGATGAGAACTGGCAAAATCTTCGCGAAAAGAAGAGCAGCCAAGAAGCGCGCCTCAATTCCTTGCGGGAATTGCGCGATAGTTACGAAGGCTTCGCCGCGGGCGTGCGCGCCGTCATGCAGGCTCATGGCAAGGGGCGGGGCGGTCTGGACGGCGTCATAGGCCCCGTGGGCGACCTCCTCTCCACGCAGAAGAAATTCGAACAGGCCGTTGAGGCGGCCCTCGGCGGAAGCATCAACAACGTCGTGGTCGACAACGCGGATTCGGCCAAGGCCGCCGTGAACTACCTCAAGAACAACCGCGCGGGCCGCGTCACCTTCCTGCCGCTCGACATCATCCGGGGCGGCATCCGCGATGAAAGCCGGGCGCTCGAGGGCCAGAAAGGCGTTATTGGCCTCGCGATCA
>SKRY01000187.1 GCA_007118235.1 Candidatus Hydrogenedentota bacterium
CAAGCGCCGCCCCCTGGGACATCTCGGAGTTCGGCGAAACGCGGGAAAGCGCGCTGGAGGCGGACATCATCCAAGGGCGGCAATTCTACCCCATGGTTGCTGAATCAACCCCCGAGATCCATGTCATCATCAATGCGCTGCGGGACGACGGCATCCGGGAAACCGTGATGTGGCGTTCGCGCGACGGCGGGGACACCTTCCCGGAGTACACGCGCCTGTGGTCGTTGGCGGAGGACTTGGCCGGTAACCGCAGTTACACCCGCGCCTACATCCACGGGGACGTCATACACATGGTCATCGTGCGGGTTGGATGGAATGAAACCGTGGGCGAGCATGCCATCGGCCGGGTCGAGGGCGTCTATTACATCAAGTACGACATCAACGAAGAGGCGTTCCTTCGCGCCAATGGCGAGCGCGCCTTCACCCTCGACGACGCCCCCGTCTACGATCCGGAGCGCTTCGACCGGATCTGGTGCTGGCAAGAGGACGGCGGCGGAGAGCAACGCGCGGTGTGGAGCGATATCGTGACGAACAGCGATGGCCACCCGTACGTCGCGTTCGCCGTACAGGACGCCGTGCCCCAGGGCGAATCCAAGACGCATGACGGCTATTGGGCCACGCCTGATGACGGCGGCGCATGGCGCCATCACCGGGTCACCGAACTCGCCCGGGGTTGGGACAATACGCCGGAGCGCAAGAATTACGCCATCGCCATTGACCCGGACGATCCGCACACCGTGTTCGTGGCCAAGAGCACGGACGCGGAGGCCGATTTGTCGCAGGTGCATCGGATGGTCTCGGAGGACGAAGGAGAAACCTGGCGCTCCGTGGAGACCTTGTCGGAGGAAGGCCGCATCACCACGGTCGTGGTCCCGCGCCGGACGGACGATACACCCCGGCCTGTCGATGTCCTGTGGCTGGAGGGCCATATGGAAGGTTGGAGCGATTACGCCACACGAATCCTCACGCACGAGCCAAGAACGGACTAAACCGGGTTCACCGAGCCCCAAAAGGAGGCATCTACCCAAACATGAAGCAATACGGCGTGATCTTTGACATGGATGGCGTGCTGGTGGACAGCTACCAGGCGCACTTCGAATCGTGGCGGCGGATGTTGAAACGGCAAGGCCTGGAACTCACCGAGCGGGAGTTCGCCGAGACCTTCGGTCAAACGAGCCGGGAGATCATCCGGCGCTTCTTTGGCGGCGCGGTGAGCGAGGAGGACATCGCCCGTTGGGATGACGAGAAGGAAGTCGAATACCGCGAGATCATCACGGCGGATTTTCCCGCGATGGACGGCGCGCCCGAACTGATCGCCGCCCTGTCCGAAGCAGGGTTCCTGCTCGCCATCGGCTCGTCGGGCCCCCGTGAAAACGTGCAAACGGTCCTCGACCATCTGCCCAACGCCCGCCTGTTCGCGGCCAGCGTAAATGGCCAAGAAGTCACGCATGGCAAACCCGACCCCGGCGTGTTTCTGCGCGCCGCGGAGAAACTGGAGCTTCCCCCCGCGCGCTGCGTGGTCATCGAGGACGCCCTCGCGGGACTGGACGCCGCTCAGGCCGCCGGCATGCCCGCCATCGCCCTCACGGGCACGGCGCCGCGCGAAGCCCTGGCGGAAAAGGCGGAGCTGGTCGTGGATTCGTTGCGCGAAGTCGCCCCCACGGGGGTGCGGCGGCTCATCGACCGTCACGCGGCGGCCGTCCATTAGGCGGCCCGGCCCCCACCTTCGCGTTCGCCCCCGTGATCTGCGTGATTTCCCAGCTAACGCGTCTATCCTTGCAGTTTTCAACGCGATCTTGCTGACACGCGCTGTCATCCTGTGCTATTCTCATGCCCTATTCGCCACATCGACCAATGGAAGGAGATTACACCATGAACGAATTCTTTAAGGACGTCCCCAAAATCCAGTACGAGGGGCCGGAATCCGACAATCCCCTCGCCTTCAAGCATTATAATCCCGACGAAAAGGTCGGGGACAAGACCATGCGGGAGCATCTGCGCTTCTCGGTGGCCTATTGGCACAGTTTCTGCGGCACGGGGGCGGACCCCTTCGGCGTGGGCACGATGATCAGGCCCTGGGACGATATCAGCGATCCCATGGAGAAGGCCAAGGCGCGGGCGCGGGGCGCGTTCGAGTTCTTCCAGAAGCTCGACGTGGGTTTCTTCTGCTTCCACGACCGGGACATCGCGCCCGAAGCGGACACCCTGAAGGAAACCAACCGGCGTCTCGACGAAATCACGGCCTTGTTCAAGGAACTCAAGAAGGAGACCGGCGTGCAGCTCCTTTGGGGCACGGCCTGCCTCTTCGCCAACCCCCGCTTCGTCCACGGCGCCGCCAGCTCGTGCAACGCCAATGTCTTCGCCTACGCGGCGGCGCAGGTGAAGAAGGCCATGGAGATCACCCACGAACTCGATGGCCTCGGCTACACGTTCTGGGGCGGTCGGGAAGGCTACGAGACGTTGCTCAACACCGACTTGGGTCTGGAACTGGATAATTTGGGCCGCTTCTTCCACATGGCGGTGGACTACAAGAAGGAACTGGGCATGAAGGCCCAATTCTACATTGAGCCCAAGCCCAAGGAACCCACGAAACACCAGTACGACTTCGATGTGGCCACCGTGCTCGGCTTTCTGGAGCATTACGGCCTGGACAAGGATTTCAAGCTCAACGTCGAGGCCAATCACGCCACCCTAGCGGGCCATACCTTCGAGCATGAGTTGCGGCTCGCGCGGGTACGCGGGATGCTGGGCAGCGTGGACGCCAATGAAGGCGACCTGCTGCTGGGCTGGGACACCGACCACCTCCCCACCGACGTCTACTCCACCACGCTGGGTATGTACGAAATCCTCAAGGCGGGCGGCTTCACGACGGGCGGCCTCAATTTCGACGCGAAGCTTCGCCGGCCCTCCTTCGAGCCCGTTGACCTGTTCCATGGCCACATCGCCGGGATGGACGCCTTCGCGCGCGGCCTGAAGAACGCCCATCGTCTGATACAAGACGGGCCGCTGGATAAGTTCATCGACGAACGCTACAGCAGCTACAAGAACGGCATCGGCGCGGACATCGTGAACAAGAAAGTGGGCTTCAAAGAGCTGGAGCAACACGCCATGGCGAACGAGCCCATCCAAAACGCTTCCGGGCGCGAGGAATACCTGCGTAACATCCTAAACCGCTACGTAGCCGGCTAGCCGGCAAGCGTTGCGCGTGATCACCGCGCCGGCTTCCGGTTCGCGGCGGTCACGCGCGTTTCTGCAACTCAATAGGGAGACAAGATCATGAAGTTGAAACACGTGCGTTGGAGTATCGCCCTCACGGCCGTGGCCGCCGTGGCATTGTTAGGCGGCGTGGCCCACGGACAAGCCGATCCGCCGGAAGGGTTCCGTTCCCTGTTCAACGGGGAAGACTTCACGGGCTGGGTCGTGCCGGAAGGCGACGGCGGGCATTGGCAGGTGATTGACGGGGTGATCGATTACGACGCCCAAAGCCAAGCGCCCGGTCAGAAGCATCTGTGGACCGAAGAGGAGTTCGAGGACTTCGAGCTGCACATCGAATGGCGGTTGAAGGAAACGCCCTGGGTGAATCCTTCCGTTCCGATCATCAAACCGGACGGCACAACGAAGCTCGACGAGAACGGCGAGCCCATCACGGTTGAGATTCCCGACTCGGACTCCGGCATCATGCCGCGCGGCTCGGGCAAAGCCCAAGTGAACATCTGGTGCTGGCCAATCGGCTCCGGCGAACTCTGGGGCTACCGCACGGACGGCGACATGCCCCCGGAAGTCCGCGCCGCCGCAACGCCCAAGCGCAATGCCGACAACGACATCGGCGAGTGGAACAAGTTCGAGATCCGCGTCGTGGACAATGTTGTTACCGTGCATCTCAACGGCTACAAAGTCATTGATGAAGCCGAGCTGCCGGGCCTTCCCGAGAGCGGTCCCATCGGCATTCAGCACCACGGCCACATGGTGGACGGCGAATGGCAGAGCAGCCCGTCGCTCATCCAGTGCCGGAACATCTTCATCAAGGAACTGGACTAACCAGCTCCCGCCAAGCCAAACGAAAGGCCGGAGGCGCTCCCGCGAAAGGAGGCCTCCGGCCTTGTTCAATTCTCCTTACTTGATCAACTGATTTTCTACAGGTTCCACGCCTTCCTTGTGCCGTTCCACCATTTCCACGATCTCCGCGATGATTTCGGGATGTTCCTCCGCCATGTCTTCGCGTTCCGGGGGATCAATATCGAGGTTGTACAACAACGGGCGATCGTGCTCCTCGCGCGGTCCTCCGCCGCCATACGCGCCCTGGGTGATGAAATGGGCTTTGTACGATCCCTTGCGGGCCGCGTAGATCTGTTCGCCCCGGTAGTAGATGAAGCTGTCGCGGGGACTGGAGCCTTCTCCCCGCAGCACCGGCGATAGGTCGTAACCGTCGTACACCCGGTCATCGGGCAGCTCCACGCCCGCCAGCGCGGCGAACGTCGGCAGCATGTCCATGGCGGCGCCCATCTCCATGACGACGCCAGGCTCGATGGTCCCCGGCCACCAGAAGACCGTGGGAACGCGCACGCCTCCCTCCCACGTCGTGCCCTTGCCGCCCCGCAACGGGCCGGGCAAGCCGGCGTGCAGCATGTAGTCCCGCAACAGGTTCCATGGGCCGTTATCCGACGTAAACAACACCAACGTGTTCTCGGCCAGGTCAAGCTCCTTCAATGTCTCCATCACTTGCCCCACGGACCAATCGATCTCCTCGATCACATCGCCGTAGCGCCCCGCGCGGGAGACATCCACGAACTCCTCGGAGCGGAACAGCGGCACATGCGGCATGCTGTGCGCGAGATACACGAAGAAGGGTTCGTCCTGGTGCTCGCGGATGAAATCGATGGTTTCCTCCGTGAACCGCTTCGTGATCGTGGTCTGGTCGGCCGGCCGCTCGATGATCTCCTCATCGCGCATCAGCGGCACATTGAAGTACTCGCTGAGTGGCTTCAACACCGCCTCCCGGTGCCCCATCCCCTCCGGCGGATCGGCGTCCATGTCGTTGGAATACGGGATGCCATAGTAGTAATCGAAACCGTGCCGCGTGGGCAAGAACTCCGGCAGATGCCCGAGATGCCATTTCCCGATGCACGCCGTGGCGTAATCCGCTTCCTTCAGCGCGCCCGCGATGGTCAGCTCCGATTGCGGCAATCCGCCGTTGGAGTCCGGGAACAGCACGCGCCGCTGGTCCGAGCACATGCCGCTGCGTATCGGATAACGCCCCGTCATCAAGGCGGCCCGGCTCGGCGGCTTCGTGTTCGGCGTCGAGGACGGCCACCGACACCGAGCGATCGTCGGTGCCCACCACGGGATGGGCAAGGCGCGGCTGGGCCGCGGCAGG
>SKRY01000472.1 GCA_007118235.1 Candidatus Hydrogenedentota bacterium
ACTTGGTGAATGATGCCCGCGCCCGGCCTCCAGAATCCGATGCCGTACTTGTTGGACACGCTGGCGAGGAAGTCGAACACTTCCATGTTCACTTCCATGCTGCGAGCGAGGTCCTCGATCGCGCCGGATTTCGCAAGGATCAAGTGATCGCAATGCACCGTCGCGGGCACGGCGGTCTTCGGCTTGCCCGCCTGCATGAACTGGAGCAGGGCCATCTGCGCCGTGGCGTCTTGCATGGCCACGCGGTCCGGCGCGAAGTCCACGTAATCCTCGCCGCGCCGGAACGGACGCTCCGGCATGCCGTCAAAAAGGTGGGCGTAAAGGATTTTCTCGGAAAGCGTGAGGGACCGGCCCACGAGGCGGCGCGCCGCCTCCACACGTTGGCCAAATCCGGCGTAGATGCGTTGAATCATGTCAAAATCAAAAGCCATTCTAGCGTACCTTGTCGTTGGTTGCGTTGTTCTGGCGGGGAGGTGCGGGAAAGCCACGGAAGAGCGAGCCACTTGCGCGAGACAACTCAACTATAGTATACCGGCCAAACAATTGACGGCGCAACGCCTGGCATTCGATCCGATTACATCCGCTTACCGGAAGGAGTCTCCTTGGACAATCTATACACACATCCCGAATACTATGAGTTGGCCTTCGCCTATCGCGATTCGGCGGCGGAGCAACGGGTATTGGAGGAATGCATCGCGCGGCACGCGGGAAGACCGGTGAAGCGGGTTCTCGAGGTGGCGTGTGGCCACGGCCCGCAAGCCCCGGCGTGGCTCGAGCGCGGCTACGCCTACACCGGCCTGGATTGTTCCGCGGCGATGCTCCGCCACGCCCGGCAGCGGGTGGGAAACGCCGCCAATGCCGCGTGGATCGAGGGGGATCTCGCGGACTTTGAGCTGGCTGAGCCCGTGGACTTCGCGTATGTATTGCTGGGATCCTTGTATGCCCCGGACACGGGCGCGCTTCACGGGCACTATGACGCCATGGCGAAAGCGCTTGCGCCGGGCGGGCTCTATGTCTTGGAGTGGTGTATTGAATTTGAGCCCTTCGTGGACATGGTGGACAGTTGGCGGCATACCTACGGCGATACGGTGGTGGAGACGCTGTATACCCTTACCCACTTGGATCGCCTGGAGCAAACCGTGGAGGAACGCGTGGAGGTTACGGCGCATGAAGCCGGGGGCGCGCGAACCTTCGCGACAAGCGCCACCAAGCGCGTCATGTATCCGCAGGAGTTCCTGCACTTCATCCGCCATCATCCCGCGTTCGAGTTCGTGGGATGGTGGAATGACTGGGACTTGGACGAACCGCTCGACGGCGCGCACCCCATCAACCGCCCGCTGATCGTGGTCCGCCGGTTACCGTGAAGCGCGTCTCATGACGCCTCTCTGTGATGAAAACTCCCAACAACCCGCAAGAACCAGTTCCCCCGCACACGGACGCATCGTTGCCGGAACTGCTTGAGGCCATCCGGGCGTGCCGAATCTGCGAGGAGCATCTGCCTCACGGGCCGCGGCCGGTGTTGCGGGCAGCGGAAAGCGCCCGCATTCTCATCGTAGGGCAGGCCCCTGGCGCGAAAGTGCATGACACCGGCATTCCGTGGAACGACGCCAGCGGCAACCGGCTCCGTCAATGGCTTGACATGGATAGAGATACATTCTACGACGAATCGCGAATCGCCATCCTTCCCATGGGATTCTGTTATCCCGGCAGGAACCCGCGCGGAGGCGATTTGCCGCCCCGGCCGGAATGCGGCGCCACGTGGCACGCGGCGTTGTGGCAAGCCTTACCCCACATTGAGACCGTCATCCTTGCGGGGAGTTACGCGCAACGCCATTACCTCGGCCCGCGCGCGGCGAAGAATTTGACCGAGACCGTGCGGGCTTGGCGGGATTACGCGCCGGCGTATTGGCCGCTCCCCCATCCGTCCTTCCGCAACCTCGCCTGGCTCAAGCGCAACCCATGGTTCGAGGCCGAGGTCATACCCGCCCTTCGCGCACACGTGCGCGGCCTCCTCGAGCCGGGCTAAGGCGGCCAATCCGCCGCGAATCACGCGATGGCCGGGTAACACGAAGCGGACGGCGGGATTCCTCGCGTGAGGAATACCCGCCGCCCGCATGGACTTCTCGCCGTAATGCGCGGAGCGCAACTATCTGTGAGAAAGGCTTTCGCCCGGCTACTCGGCTGTCGCCTCGCCCAAATCCACCAACTCGATACGCGCGCGGGGCGCGCCATCGCCATGCCGGTTGTCAAGACGGAGAATGCGCGTATACCCCCCGGGACGCTCGGCATACGCTGGGCCGAGTTCACTGAAGAGCTTCCGCACAATGTCGTCGTCGCGCAAGATGGCGAACGCCCGCCGCCGGTTATGCAGCGTGTCATTTTTCGCCAAGGTGATAAGCGGCTCCGCGAAACGCCGCAACTCCTTCGATTTCGGCACGGTCGTGATAATCGCGTTGTGCTGGAACAGCGCCAGCGTAAGATTCTTCATGGTGGCCTTGCGATGAGCGGTGGTCCGTCCCAGCCGCCGGCCTGCTTTGCGATGCCGCATGGACGCCAATCCTTTCTGCGTTTGGTTCGATACTATACGTTCCAGCCCCTGAAGCGGAGCAGTCATTTCCTTGGGAACATTCCACGGGGGTCACCCGGTCTTTATCTCTCGTCTTCCAGCTCGGACAACTCTTCCTCGCCTTCCTCGCCGCCTGTCTCATCTCCAGCCTCGTCCACAACCTCGTCCTCGCCGGCTGTGTAGGCCTCTTCTTCTTCCTCGCCGCCGTCTCGCTCCTCGGACGGCTCTCCAAGCAAGGCGCTCATGCCAAAGCTGAGCCCCATGGGATCAAGCTTGGACTTGATTTCGTCCAAAGACCGCTTGCCGAAGTTGTGAAACTTCAGCATCTCGGATTCGCTGCGCACGACAAGGTCGCGCACGGTCTCAATATTGGCCGCCTTGAGACAATTGGCCGACCGAACGCTCAATTCCAGGTCCTCCACGGGCTGGTTGAGCTTACGGTTAAGCTCGGGGTCGGAACTATCCAACGGCCCCGCGTCGCTGGCCCCGCCTTCCTGTTGAACGAAAATGCTGAAATGCTCGATAAGGAGCTGAGCGGCCTGCTGCACGGCTACCTCGGGTCTGATGGAGCCATTGGTCCATACATCAAGAAGCAGACGATCGTAGTCCGTCTGTTGCCCAACGCGTGCGTCCTCGACCAAGAAATTCACCCGCTTGACGGGCGAGAAGTTCGCGTCCAGGTACACCGTGCCGATGGCGGCGTGTTCAAGCTCGAAGTTGTCCGCCGTGACGTAACCCCGTCCCCGGCTTACCTTGATGTCCATCTCCAGCTCACAGGAATCCGCCGTGGACGTCAGAACAAGCTGATCGGGATTGTACACATCGACATCGGCTTCCTTGAACATATCGCCCGCATGGATTTCGCCCGCCCCCGAATGCTTGAACGTGAAAATCGTCGGTTCTTCGGTTTTAAGATGGAGGTCACACCGTTTCAGGTTCAGCACCACATCGGTCACGTCTTCCTTGACGCCGGGAATCGCGGAGAATTCGTGCTTGACCCCCTCGATGCGCAAGGCGGTCACCGCCGATCCTTCTAGACTCGCCAGGAGCGCGCGCCGAAGGGCGTTGCCCACCGTCGTGCCGTAGCCCCGCTCGAAAGGTTCAATTTGAAAGCGCGAATAGGTCTCGGTGGCCCCATCCTCGATCTTGACCCATTTGGGTTTTACAAACTCTTGTGCAATCATGAGTTCCAGTCTCCAGGGAATGAGGGCTCGCCGGGTCTGCCGGCTTGTTGCGTGAAGTGGCGCACCCATGCCTCAACCGGCTGCCGGGCCGGTCACGCGCCACGCGTGGGCCAAGGAAAACGCGGGCAACTCCCGCCCCCTGGCCAGTACAAAAAACGGGCACAGCATGCTCCTCCCGCCGCGGCGCGCGCCCGGCGCGGGCGGGGACAACCACGCTGGCTTTAGACGCGGCGGCGCTTTCTCGGACGGCACCCATTGTGAGGAATGCTCGTGACGTCCCGGATGAGCGTCACGTCAAGGCCCGCGGCTTGGATCGCACGGATAGAGGATTCCCGGCCGGCCCCGGGTCCGTTCACATAGACCTTCACCTCTTTCAGGCCAAGTTCGCGGGCGCGCTGCGTCGCGGCTTCCGCGGCCACCTGAGCGGCAAAGGCCGTGCTCTTGCGTGATCCCTTGAAGCCTACTTGCCCCGCACTCGACCACGACACCACATTGCCCTGGTTATCGGAGATGGATATGATCGTATTGTTAAACGTCGCCTGAATGTGGGCGACCCCCGAGGTTACGTTGAGTGTCGTACGCCTCTTCCGGCCTTTAGCTTTTCGCTTTTCTTTCGCCACTGAGCGCTATCTCCTACTTCTTCTTCACGGTTGTGCGGCGGGGTCCCTTGCGGGTGCGGGCATTGGTGCCGGTCTTCTGACCGCGCACGGGCAAGCCCCGCTTGTGCCGGATGCCCCGATAGCAGTTGATGTCCATCAAGCGCTTGATGTTGGCCATGGTCTCCCGCCGCAAATCGCCCTCGACGGTGAAACTAGTCTGAATGGTGGCGGTCAGCCGGTTCGCATCCTCATCGCTGAGGTCCGACACTCGGGTCCCCGGATCAATATTGGTCTCCGCCAACACCCGCCTCGCCCGGGTCTCCCCAATGCCGTAAATCTGCTGCAAACCCGCCACGATGGTCCTCTTCCGGGGAAGGTCGACGCCGATCACTCGTGCCATGCCTTTGTGCTCCTGTCCGCCCTACCCTTGGCGCTGTTTGTGTTTGGGATTGCTGCAGATCACCCGGACCCGGCCATGCCGCCGGATGATCTTGCATCGTTCGCAAATCTTGCGTGCCGAGGCTCGAACTTTCATGATGCTGTTATCCTCCACCGCGCGGCTAGTAACGCGCCGCCCGGCCGTCCATGCGCCCCCCGCCGCGCGGGGAACCGCAATTTCCAATACTTTCTACGGGATGTGATCCTACGCCACGGCGCCCCGCTCCATCAATCCCGGCTTACACGGCGATGGGCGGGCCCGCCAGCTCTATTTGTAGCGATACGTGATTCGGCCGCGGCTCAGATCATAAGGCGACATTTCCAGCTTCACCCGATCACCGGGCAAAATCCGGATGAAATTCATCCGCATCTTGCCGGAAATGTGCGCCAACACCGTGTGCCCGTTCTTTAACTCAACGCGAAACATCGCGTTGGGTAACGGCTCCACTACTGTACCCTCTACTTCTATCGCTTCTTCTTTTTCCATTGTTCCATACTATCGTTTTACTGGGATTGACCCCAAACAAGCTCGGGCGTGGCGGACAGCACCTCGGCCTGGCCGTCGCGCACGGCAATACTATGTTCAAAATGGGCGCTGGGCTTGCCATCGCCCGAAACCGCGCTCCACCCATCACTGAGAATCTGGACATTGTAAACGCCCGCCGTGATCATCGGCTCAATGGCCATGACCATCCCGGGCTTCAACTTAGGCCCGCGTTGGCGGGATTTAAAGTTCAGGATCTGCGGCGGCTCGTGCATCTCCTCACCAATGCCATGTCCAGTGAAACAGCGAACGATACTAAACCCCGTTCCTTTGCATACTTTATCAACCGCCGCCCCAATGTCGCCCACATGGTTTCCGGCCTTGGCCGCCTTGATCGCCTCGCTCAGGGCGCGATCGGTGACTTCGATCAAGCAGCGCCGCGTCTCGTCGACCTCGCCGCAGGCCAGCGTCACCGCGGCATCGCCCACATAGCCCTCATAGCGAACCCCAACATCAATGCTTACCAGTTCGCCTTCGCGAAGCTTGCGCGCGCCAGGCACGCCGTGTACGATCACCTCGTCCACCGAAATACAGGTCGACTTTGGAAACCCCTGATAGCCAAGGAAGGCAGGCTCGCCGCCCATGCCCAGGATAAGCTCGTGGGCGTACGCGTCCAGGTCGCCAGTCGTTACTCCGGGGGCCACTTCGCGCGCCAAGGCCACATGAACCTTCGCAACCATCTGATTCGCTTGCCGGAGAATGTCGATCTCATTTTCCGTGCGAATGGCTATCACGGGGCTTTCTTCGCTCCATCCGCCCCCACGATTGTCTTAACCCGCTCAAAAACCTCCGCCGGCCCCTCTCCCGAACTTTCCACGACGGACAACGCCCCGGTCCGCGCGTAGTAGTCCAGAAGCGGCTGCGTGCTTTCTTGATACACCCGGATCCGTTCCCGAACGGTTTCTTCCGTATCGTCGCTGCGTTGCACGATGTTGCACGTGCTTACCTCGCGTCCCTCGGGGCAACCCCGCTTGTCCGGCGAGTCCGTGCGCAGATTAAAAATGGCCCCGCAGTCCACACACGATCGGCGCGCGGTCAAACGGCCAATAATCTCTTCCTCATCGACTTCAAGCTGAATCACGTAGTCAAGCTGTTCGCCGCGTTCCTCAAGAAACGCATCTAGCGCTTCCGCCTGTCCCACGGACCGGGGAAACCCGTCCAAAACATATCCGTTCCGGCAATCGGGTTGCGCAAGCCGGTCCCGCACAATCTCCACCACCAGCGAGTCGGGAACCAGCTGCCCCGAATTCATATAGGCCTCGGCGCGCTGCCCTAGTTCGGTCTTGTTCCGGAGATTCTCCCGGAAGATGTCGCCTGTCGATATGTGCGGCGCGTCCAGATAACGGGCCAACTCGTAGGCCTGCGTTCCTTTTCCCGCCCCCGGAGCCCCTAATAACACCACTCGTGAAGCCACTGTCTGTCACCCAATCCGCCGAATCTCGGCCCGTTAACCCCGGCGTCCACGCACCCGGCGGCCTTTCATGAATCCTTCGTAGTTCCGCATGACCAGATGCTGCTCGATTTGGCGCACCGTATCCAGTCCCACGCCCACCAAGATCAGCAAACTCGTTCCGCCAAAGAAGCTGGCGATATGCCAATCGTAAATGCCTAGGAAATGGTATGCGATTTGGGGCAACAACGCCACGCCCGACAGAAACACCGCGCCAACCACGGTAACCCGGGTCATCACATGTTGCAAGTACTCCGCCGTGGCCTTGCCCGGACGGACACCCACCACAACCCCGCCATACTTCTTCATGTTATCCGCCACCTCCACCGGATTGAAGGTGATCGCGGTATAGAAAAAGCAGAAGAACATGATCATGCCAACGTATAGGGCGTTGTATAAGAAGCCGTCCTGCCATTGTTGGAAGTAGTTCGCCACCATAGGCATGTCCAGCGCCTGACCGATCATGCTGGGCAGCATAAGGATAGAACTTGAAAAGATAATGGGAATAACGCCAGCCTGATTCACCCGCAGCGGGAGATAGTTCCGGGCGCCCGCGAACACCCGGCGTCCTTTCACTTGCCGCGGATACTGCACCGGGATCCGGCGTTGGCCCTGGGTCATCATCACCACGAAGCCGGTCACGCACACCAGCACGATAACGAGAATGCCCACTTGCAGTATATCAATCTCGCGGGCCTGGACCAGCCGGCCCAAATTGCCCAAGGCCGTCGGCGCGCCCGACACGATGCTGATAAAGATAATTAGGGAGATGCCGTTGCCAACGCCCCGTTCGCTGATCTGCTCGCCCAACCACATCAGGAAGGTCGTGCCCGCCGTGAAGGTGATCATGCACAACAGAACGAAGCCAAACCCCGGGTTGGGCACCACATCCTCGCCATAGTTTTGAAGCAGCGTGGCCATCCCGATGGATTGCACCATACACAGGCCAATTGTACCATAGCGCGTGTACTCGGTGATCTTCTTGCGGCCTTCCTCGCCTTCCTTCGAGAGCTTCTCCAGGGTGGGAACCACGGCCGTTAGAAGCTGCATGATGATGGAGGCGCTAATGTACGGCATGATGCCCAAGGCGAAAATCGTCGCCTGAGCAAACGCCCCGCCGGTAAACAGATCGTAGAAACCGAGCAACCCGCCGGCGCCCGCCACTCGCTCCGCCAAGGCAACGCCATCAATGCCAGGCGTGGGAATCTGCGCGCCGATGCGGTAGACGGCCAACATCGCCAGCGTGAATATCATCCGCTGTTTAAGCTCGGGGATTTTGAACGCGTTACGTAGTGCTTCGACTGGCTGGGCCACGGCCTGAATCTCCATTGCCGCCGTTCGCTACTGAACGGCCTGACTAGTGCTGCTTACAATTCCTTGGGGGCCACCGCCTCATCCCTAGCGCGAACGCGGGACAAGCAGCTCCACCGAACCGCCAGCCGCCTCGATCTTGCGCCGGGCTTCTTGACTGACGCCGTGCGCCTTGACCGTGAGCGCCTTGCTCAAGTCGCCGCGTGCGAGAATCTTTACGTAGGTGGCCGAGCGCGGCATGACCCTGGCCTTGGCCAGCGTCTCCGGCGTAACTTCGGCCCCATTCTCAAATCGCTCCTCGAGTATGCCGATATTCACCGGCGTCAACTCGACCCGCTTCTGTTGGGTGAAACCCCGCTTGGGAAGACGGCGGTTCAACGGCATCTGCCCGCCCTCAAACCCTCGGCGCATGGAGTAGCCGGAACGAGCCTTTTGCCCCTTGTGACCCTTGCCCGAGGTCTTGCCGGTTCCCGAACCGGGCCCGCGGCCCACGCGCTTCCGTTGTTTCCGCCCGCCCTGCGCCGCGGGAATCCTATCGAGTTCCATGATATGTATCCGTTCCTTCGTACCGTTTAACCCAAGCGCTATTCCGCCAAACCGCTGTTCAACGCATTCGCCGCCAAGGCGGCCCTAGAGCACCGCGCTAACCGACAGACCCCGCTCCTCGGCGACTTCCTCGGCCGTGCGCAGTTGACTCAACCCGTCCATGGTGGCCCACACGACATTGGTGGCGTTGTTGCTGCCGAGACATTTGGTCAATATGTTCTGGTATCCCGCCGCCTCCAACACAGCGCGCACTGGGCCGCCGGCGACCACGCCCGTACCCAAGCTGGCGGGCTTCAACAGCACGCGAGCCGCGTCGGACCGGCCAATGACCCCATGAGGCACCGTCGTGCTCACGATCGGGACATCCTTCATGTTCTTCTTGGCTTTTTCGATGGCTTTCCGGATGGCTTCGGGCACTTCGCCCGCCTTGCCGGTGGCCGCGCCAACCTTGCCTTGGCCATCGCCGACCACAACGACCGCGCTGAAGCTGAAGCGCCGGCCGCCCTTCACTACCTTCGCGACGCGGTAGATCTTGACGACTTGCTCGATAAAGTTGCTTTCTTGCGCATCGCGGGAGCGCCGATCACTCCGGTTGTCCCGTCTTTCCCCTCGTCCGTTGCTCAACGTCGCCTTCTCCTAAAACTCGAGGCCTTGTTCCCTGGCCGCTTCCGCCAATGCCGCAAGCCGGCCATGGTATCTCCTGCCATTGCGATCAAAGCACACCTTCGTGATGTTGCGTTCGCGGGCCTGTTCCGCCAAGGCCTTGCCCACCGCCTTGGCCGCTTCCGTGTTGCCGCCTGGCCCATCTAGTTTCAAGCTCGAGGCGGACGCAAGCGTCTGGCCCGTGGTGTCATCAATGACTTGGGCGTAAATGTGCTTGAGCGAGCGGCGCACCGTCAACCGGGGCCGTTCCGGAGTCCCCGTGAGGTGATTCCGGATGTGGCGCCGGCGGCGCTGCAACCGTGTACCCTTGTTCAATGTTCTTCTCGACATACGTGCCGTATCTCCAGGCGTGGCTTAGCACCCGGCTCGTGGGGAGGGCTTACTTGCCGCCCGCCTTGCCCACCTTGCGCCGAAGCTGTTCTCCTTCGTAGTGGATTCCCTTACCCTTGTACGGTTCCGGCTTGCGCCAGGACCGCACATAGGCGGCAATCCGGCCTACCTTTTCCTTATCGCGCCCGCTAACCTTGATGGTCTGCGTGCCCTCCACCGCAAAGGTGATTCCCTCGGGCGGCTCAATGCTGACGGGATGGCTGTAGCCCACCGTCAAATGCAAGGTGTTGCCCTGCATGGACGCGCGATACCCAACCCCGCTGATTTGCAGGGTTCGCTCGAAACCTTGACTCACCCCTTGCACCATGTTGTTTACAAGAGACCGGGTCAACCCATGATGCGCGCGGCAATCGCGAGACTCGTTGGGCCGCGTGACACGGATAACCTCGCCCTCTTCAAGAGTCACGCTCACCTTGTCACTCAAGGTCCGTTCCAGCATGCCCTTGGGGCCCGTCACCTTGAGATGACGGCCATTGAGTTCACACTTCACCCCGGCCGGTATGGGCACGGGCAATTTTCCTATTCGCGACACGATCCTTCTTCCTTCCATCCACAACCCGGATTCCAGCCGGGCGTTACCATGCCTCGCACAGGACCTCGCCGCCCACGCGGCTTTGCCGGGCCTGTTTGCCCGTCATCACACCACTCGACGTGCTCATGATGGCGATGCCGAGCCCATTGCACACGGGCTTGATTTCCGAACTCTTGACGCGCACCCGCAAACTAGGCTTGCTCACGCGCTGCAATCCCTTCAAGACGGGCTGTCCGCTCGGCGTGTATTTCAGCGTGATCCTGAGGATATTCTGCTTGTTATCCTCAATCACTTCGTAATCGCCGATGTATCCCTCCTGTTTCAGGACTCGGCAAATATCTTCCTTCATGCGGGATGCCGGCGCCTCCACGCTCGCGTGATTAGCGCGCAACGCGTTGCGAATCCGCGCCAGCATGTCGGCAATAGGGTCGCTCATGGCCATGTTCTATCTCGCTCCCTCGTCCTACCAGCTCGATTTCGTCACGCCGGGCAGCTTGCCTTCCAGCGCGAGCTGCCGGAAGCACACTCGGCAGATGTGAAACTTACGTATGTACGCGCGCGGACGGCCGCAAATGCGGCACCGATTGTATGCCCGCACACTGAATTTTGGCGGCCGTTGCGCCCGAATCCTCAATGCCTTTCGTGCCACGATGGACCTCCTAGTTCCGGAAGGGCATGCCGAATTTGCGAAGCAATTCCCGGCTTTCGTCTGTATTCCGCGCGTTCTTCACCACAAACGTTACATTCATCCCGCGGACGCGGGTGACATTATTGATGTTTATCTCGGGGAAGATGGTCTGCTCCCGAAGACCCAGGGTGTAGTTGCCCTGCTTGTCGAAGCCGTTCTTGGACACGCCGCGGAAGTCGCGTATACGCGGTACGGCGACATTCAGCAGCCGGTCCATGAACTCATACATCCGCTTGCCCCGCAAGGTCACCATGCATCCGATGTTGACGCCCTCGCGAACCTTGAAGTTCGAGATGGACTTGCGCGCCTTGCGAATGGCCGGCTTCTGCCCGGTGATCTGGGTCAATTCGGCTTGGGCGTATTCCATGTAGCGCGGGTCCTGAATCGCGTCCCCAACGCCCATGTTCACCACCACCTTGTCTATCTTCGGGACTTCCATGATGTTCGCGTACCCAAACTGTTCACGCAACTCGGGTATAATGGATTCCCGGTAGTATTCGTATAACCTCGCCGCCACCTTGGATTCCCTCTTAGTCGTTCAACGCCTCTCCGTTGATCTTAAACACCCGCGTTCGCGTTCCATCGGCCAAACGCTTCATCACGATGCGCGAGGGCTGTTTCTCCGTCTCGCACCACGGCTTCACGTTGGACATGTGAATCGGGGCTTCCCGCTCCACGATCCCGCCCTGTTCCCGCCGCGAACTCGGTTTGGTGTGACGCTTCATCATGTTCACGCCTTCGACCACGAGCCGCTTGTCCGCGGGGAACACCCGCAACACGCGGCCCCGCCGGCCTTTGTACTCTCCGCGGATGACAACCACGGTATCGCCTTTACGGATATTCATTGCCCACTCCTACAGCACTTCCGGCGCCAGCGAGATAATCCGCATGAAGCCCCGGTCGCGCAACTCGCGCGGCACCGGCCCAAAGATACGCGTGCCACGGGGATCCTGGTTCTGGTTGATCAACACGGCCGCATTGCTGTCGAACCGGATGATCGTGCCGTCCGGCCGCTGCGTATCGGACTTCGTGCGGACCACGACGGCCTTCACCACGTCGCCCTTCTTGACGCCCGAATGCGGCAACGCGTCCTTCACGCTGGCCGTGATGATGTCGCCAACGCGCGCATAGCGCCGCTTGGTTCCCCCCATGACCTGAATGCACCGGATCTTGCGGGCGCCGGTGTTATCCGCCACGGTGAGGTTCGAATAGATCTGAATCATGACTTGGTAATCCCTTGCACGGTCAGTCCGCGCGCTTGATGATTTCCACGAGGCGCCAGCGCTTGGTCTTGCTCAGCGGGCGCGTCTCCCGAATCCGGACCGTGTCCCCCACTTGACAGGACTCGTCCCTATCGTGGGCCTTGAATTTCTTGGTTCGCTTCTGCGGTTTCTTGTAGAGCGGGTGGGCCACCACGCCTTCCACGGCCACCGTAATCGTCTTCTGCATGCTCGTGCTGGTAACCAGCCCCACACGCTCCTTGCGTTGCCCTCGACCGTCCATGGCTACTCGTTCCCCTCTTGCGCCGCCAAATTCCTCTCCTTCATAACGGTGCGAATCCGCGCAATGTCCCGCCGCGCGTTCCGGGCGGCGCGGACGTTTTCCACGGATCCCGTCGCCATCTGGAGCCGAAAGGCGATCAAATCGTCGCGCCTTTCCTTCAGCCGATCCTGCAACTCGTTATCGCTCAGATCTCTAATATCTCGGGCTTTCACCTCTACACTCCGTTCCCTGGCCGCGGCAATCAGGCGCGGCTCACAAACCGCGTGCCAATTGGCAGCTTCTGACCAGCCAGCCGCATGGCTTCACGAGCCAACGGCGCCGGCACACCTTCCAATTCAAACATGATCCGGCCGGGCTTCACGACGGCCACCCATTCCTCGGGAGCGCCCTTGCCCTTACCCATACGGACTTCCGCGGGTTTCTTGGTGATCGGCTTATCGGGAAACACCCGAATCCAAATCTTGCCGCCACGCTTGACGTGACGCGTCATAGCGATACGGGCGGCCTCAATCTGTCGAGCGGTCACCCACCCGTCTTCCATGCACTTCAGGCCGTATTGACCAAAATCAATATTCGCCCCGCCTTTGGTCATGCCTCTGCGGCGGCCCCGTTGTTGTTTGCGATACTTGACCCGTTTAGGCATCAACATGGTGCGCTACTCCTAATTCGTTGCGGCCGACCAGGCAACCCTTAGCGGTTGCCCCCGCGTCCGCCTCTGCCGCCGCCCCGGCCGCCGCGTTCCGGCCGGTCCGGGCGTTCTCCACGGCCGCCGCCACTACCCGGCCGCGCCTCGGCCATGCCGCTAACCATTTCGCCGGGGTTCACGCTGCCGTGATAGATCCAGCATTTCACGCCGATCGTTCCGTAAGTCGTGTAACTCGTGGCGAATCCATAATCCACGTTGGCCCGCAGGGTGTGAAGCGGAACGCTGCCTTCCCGGCTTTGCTCCACGCGGGCGATCTCCGCCCCGTTCAACCGGCCGGCCACCCGCAAGCGAACCCCTTCCGCGCCCATGCGCATGGTGTTCTGCACCGTCTTCTTCATGGCGCGCCGGAACGACACCCGGCGCTCCAACTGACTAGCGATGCCCTCGGCCACGAGCTGCGCGTTCAATTCCGGGCTGATCACCTCGTGGATATTGATGAGCAATTCCCGGCCAGTAAGTTTCTGCAACTCAAAGCGCAGTTTGTCGACCTCGGCGCCCCGCTGACCAATCACCAGACCAGGCCGCGCGGTGTAAATGTGCACCTTCGCCTTGCGGCCGGCCCGTTCCACGTCGATCCGGGCGACACCCGTGTGGTAAAGCCGTTTCTTGATGTAATCCCGCAGCTTCAGGTCTTCATGTAGCAGTTCGGGATAGTCCCGGCCCGCATACCATTGGGATGACCAGGAGCGGATTACGCCCAACCTGAAGCCCAGCGGATGTACTTTTTGACCCACGACTACTCTCCCTCTTTGTCGGCTATCACCAGGCGCACGTGACTCGTACGTTTGCGAATCATGCTCGGTCTCCCGCGCGAGGCCGGCCGCATGCGGCGCATAACCGGGCCGCCGTCCACCGCCACATGGGTCACGATCATCTCATCCGTGTCAATACGGCTCTGCCCGTGGGCGGCTTCACTTTCCGCGTTGGCCGCCGCCGAGTCCAGCAGCTTCTTCAAAATGGGTCCGCCCTTCTTGACCGAAAACTCAAGGATTTCCCGGGCTTCTCCCACCGGTTTATTCCGGATGAGGTCCGCAACAAGACGGGCCTTCCGCGGAGCAATCCGCAAAAATCGTCCTTGCGCCGTCGCCACCGCCATCGTCTTAATTCTCCCTTAACCGTTCACAGCCAGCCTTGCCGCGCCAGCTCGTATACTTACAATGTCTGCCAGGGCGCCGCCACAACAATCCCGCGGCATCCACCCGCCACGAGGGAATCACACCCCACGCGTACTTCCAAGCGTTCCCCACGCCGCCGCCATGGGCGGTGCGCGCCGGGAAGCCGTGCGCCATCAGCGCTTCTTGTCGCCCGCATGCCCCCGGAAGGTCCGCGTCGGCGAGAACTCGCCTAGCTTATGGCCAACCATATTCTCCGATATGAACACGGGCAAGAACTTGTGGCCATTATGCACGGCGATGGTGAGACCCACCATCTCCGGCGTTATCGTCGACCGCCGCGACCATGTACGGATGACCCGCTTATCGCCCGAGGCTCGATGAGCCTGGACTTTATCCATGAGATGGTCATCAACAAATGGTCCTTTTCGTATTGAGCGTGGCACCGTTCAACCTCCAGCGAGTTTCCGTTCTACCTCTTCTTCTGGCGGCGCCGGACGATATACATGTCCGAGCGATTGTTCTTCTTACGCGTCTTGTAGCCCTTCGTGGGCATTCCCCACGGCGTGCAGGGATGGCGCCCACCCGAGGTGCGGCCTTCACCGCCGCCGTGCGGATGGTCCACCGGATTCATCACCACCCCACGAACCTTCGGGCGGCGGCCCCGCCAACGGTTACGGCCAGCCTTACCCACGTTCACGTTCTCGTGGTCCACATTGCCTACTTGCCCGATGGTCGCGCGGCAGCCCAGAAGCACCCGGCGCATCTCACCCGAAGGCAAGCGCAACGTACAGAACCGGCCTTCCTTCGCCAACACCTGGCAGCCATTTCCGGCGGCGCGGGCCAACTGGGCGCCCCGGCCGGGCGTCAGCTCCACGTTATGGACCTGCGTCCCAAGGGGAATCCGCCAGAGCGGCAGCGTGTTGCCGACCTCGAACTCAACCTCGGTGCCGCTCTCCACCGTCATGCCGGGTTCCAAGCCCAGCGGAGCCACGATATAACGTTTATCACCATCCGCATAGGAAATCAGCGCAATGCGCGCGGAACGGTTCGGATCATACTCGACCGAAACCACCTTTCCGGGCACGCCATCCTTGTTCCGGCGAAAATCAATCTCGCGGTACCGGCGCTTGTGGCCTCCGCCCCTGCGGCGCATCGTGATGCGGCCATAACTGTTGCGGCCCGCCTTTTGAATACGAGGGCGGAGCAACCGTTTCTCGGGCTTCTTCTTGGTCAAACCGGAATAGTCGCTGACCGTCATCACGCGGCGCGACGGAGTAACCGGTTTGTAACTCTTGATCGCCATTAGGGCTCAGCTCCCTTACATCAGTTCGATGCTGTCATCGGGGTGCAGTTTCACGACAGCTTTCTTCCAACTTGGCCTGCGTCCCGAACGGCCCCGGACCCGCCGGCCCATCTTACCCAGATAGTTCATGGTGTTCACCGATACCACGCGGACATCGTACATCTCTTCGATGGCGTCGCGAATCTGATTCTTGTTCGCGCGCGGGTCCACGCGGAAGACGTAACGCCCCTTCGCCTCGGTTTGAATCGTGGATTCCTCGGTGATGACTGGATTCTTGATGACGTAATACGGATTCTGTTTCATGCCAGCCGCTCCTGTAGCGCATCCACCGCGTCCTTCGCCACCACCACGCGAGCCGCGTTCAATATATCGAGCGCATTCACGTCGGCCGCCGTCAGCACATGCACCTTCGGCAGATTGCGCGCCGACAGCATCACGGCGCGATCGGGAGCCGCGGTCACATACAAGGTGCGTTTTCCGTTCGGGGACAATTGCTCATTCAATTTCGACATGGACTTGGTCTTGGGCTCGGAATAACCCAGCGACTCCAACACAATGAGCTGGTCCTGGCGCACCCGTTCGCTCAGGGCGCAGCACAAGGCCTTGCGTTTCGCCTTCACCGGAATCTGCTGGCGGTAGCTGCGTTTATGAGGCCCGAACACCACACCCCCGCCCCGCATTTGCGGTTCGCGCGTGCTTCCGTGGCGGGCGTTGCCCGTACCTTTCTGCCGGTAGGGCTTGCGGCCGCCGCCACGCACTTCCTTGCGCGTCTTCGTTTCGGCGTTGCCCTGGCGTTGCCCGTTACGCAACGCCAGCACCACTTCGCGAAGAAGCTGAGGATTGGGGTCAACTCCGAAAACGGCATCCGGAAGTTCGGCCGCGCCGACTTCGGACCCCTCCATACTGTACAGTTTTGCCGAGGCCATGGTTGTCATGATCCTTTCACGCTCTTGCGTACTTCCACGAAGCCGCCATTCGCCCCTGGGATGGCGCCTCGCACGGCGATCACGTTCTTCTCCGCGTCCACATACACGACTTCCAGGTTCTGCGTCGTGACGCGCTTGTTGCCCATGCGTCCCGGCAACTTCATATTCTTGAACACCCGCGACGGATCGGCCGCCTGCCCAATAGACCCCGGTTCCCTGTGGTGATTCGAGCCGTGAGACGCGGGACCGCCCTTGAAGCCGTGCCGCTTAATCACGCCGGCGAAGCCACGCCCCTTGGTGAAGCCAACCACATCCACGCGATCGCCGGTCTGGAACATCTCCACGGTCACCGTGTCGCCCATGTTTAGCTCGGAACCCGGCTCAACCCGGAACTCCCGCAGCACGCGCGCGGGCGCCGCATCCGCCTTGGCATAATGTCCCTGCATGGGCTTGGTGACGCGCTTGAGCTTCTTCTCGCCAAACCCAAGCTGCACCGCCTCGTACCCATCCGTTTCGCTGTTCTTGCGCTGGACCACGGGGCAGGGGCCTGCCTCCACCAGCGTGACCGGAATCATCCGGCCCTTCTCGCCGAAGATGCGGGTCATGCCCACTTTCTTGCCCAACAGTGCGTTAACCATGCTCGTTGTCTTCCTTCGGCGCCCGGCGTTGTCGCGCGCCGCGGCCCGTATTCATTCATTCGCCTTCCTCACGCGGCTCGGAAATCCGTCCCGGCGCACGCGGCAAGGCTATTGCTTAATCTCCACATCCACACCCGCCGGCAAGTCCAACTTCATCAACTCATCGACGGTCTGCGCCGTGGGACTGAGAATGTCCAACAAACGCTTGTGGGTACGCATCTCGAACTGTTCCCGCGACTTCTTGTTCACGTGCGGAGAACGGTTCACCGTTATCTTGTTTATCGCGGTCGGCAGGGGTATCGGGCCGTTAATGCCCGC
>SKRY01000008.1 GCA_007118235.1 Candidatus Hydrogenedentota bacterium
ATCCGCGTCACGTCGGTGGTTGAATTCGATCCAGAAACCGGTTACCTCGCGGGCGATAGCGACACGGAAGAGAACCGCGTCTTCCAGCGCCGCGAATACCGTGAGCCGTACGTGCTCGAAGAACAATAAACCCGTTCTTCCACATAGGACAAAACGAGGGGCGCGCTGCGGCGCGTCTCTCTTTTTTTCTCAGCGCGCGGCCAACATGAACGCTAGATAAATCCCGTAAGCCGCGGCGAGCAGCCCGCCCTCGGTCCGGCTGATTCGGTGATGGGTAAGCATGATCGGAAGCGCGGCGAAGGAGACCGCGAGCATGATGGGCAAGTCCACGCGGAGCAAGGCGGGATGCGCATCGATCGGGGAAATCAGGGCGGCCGCGCCGGCGATGCCGAGAAGGTTGAAGATGTTGCTGCCAATCACGTTACCCACGGCGATGTCGATCTCCTTGCGGAGCGCCGCGGCAATGGCCGTGGCGGCTTCCGGCACGGAGGTGCCCGCGGCGATCAGGGTCAGGCCAATGACGCGCTCGCTCAGCCCCCACGCCCGCGCCATGAACACGGCGGAGTCCACCAGCAAGCTTCCGCCTACGGCAAGCAGGGCCAGTCCGCCGAGGACAAACACGCCGTTGATTGCCAAGGAAGGCCGTTGCGTGCGGCGTAGGAAGCTGGCGTATTCCTCGTTGGCGCCCTCCGGTTCGCGGCGGGCCATCCAGTAGCTGAACACGACGTACACCACAAGAAGCAACACGCACAACGCTCCCTCCGCGCGGCCGAGACGTCCGAAGGTCCAAGCTAGGAACGTCACAAGCACGGATACGCCGAGCATGATGGGGACTTCGCGCTGGATGACGGTGGCCTGTACGGTCAACGGAGTGATGAGGGCGGCGAACCCGAGGATCACAAGCACGTTGAAGATGTTGCTGCCAATCACGTTGGCTAGGGCCAGCCCACCGTCGTGATGAATGGCGGCGTTGACGCTCACCGCGAGTTCGGGAGCGCTGGTGCCAAAGGCGACAACGGTCAGACCAATGACCAGGGGCGACACCCGCCAGAGCACGGCCAGCCGCGAACCGCCCCGGACCACCCCTTCCGCGCCCACGGCGAGCAGGATCAAACCCGCAACAAATAGCGCGCCTTGAATGAGCATGGCTAGCTCCCCTCACCCCGCGCACAACACGTGCGCGCCGCCGCAAACACCGAATGGCGTCACGGCGGCGCGCGCTTATCTCAAGTCATACCCCTTACACGAAGGGCGATGAGCTTTCTTCGCGGGGAGATTCGCCCTCATGGACTTATTCGTGAAGAGCGAGGATCTTGCGCTTGATGTCCTCCGGCCCCATGCCTTGGTGGAAGACATGCTCGGCCAGTCCACCCGCGCCCGCCTTCGTAACGCCGATATGGCCGTAGCGGGGCGTCAGTTCACGCTCAAGGAACCACGTCCCCATGCGCATGCCAAGCCCGGTGTGACGGTTCTGCGCTTCCACCGTCAGCACGAAAGGCGTCTCGCCGATGCGGGCCAGCGTATCCTCGTCCACGACGTTGAGGGTTGGCTTGTTGATCAGGCCCACGTCCACGCCTTCCTTGCGAAGCCGATCCACGGCGTCCAAGGAGCGATAGAGCATTTCGCCGTACGACACGACATAGCCCGCGCTGCCTTCACGGATGACCTCGTCCTTGTCCCGGGCAAACGTATAGCCATTGTCGGGGGCGAAAAACTCTTTACCGTCTTCCGTCAAAATGAAGGGCACTTTGGAGCGGTTGGTGAACACGAAACGGATGCCCGGATCGTCAAAGATAGCCGGCACGAGAGATCGTAGCTGATGCGCGTCGGCGGGGAAATAGAGCCGCGTGTCCTTGCTGACTTCGGCTGGGCTGCTGTCGCCAAAGAACAGGTTCACGCCGTAGTGGCACGTATTGTCCGCGATCTCGTCCACACCCGCGTGCGAGAAGTGGCACAGAAGGTTGCTCTCGTTGAGCCGGGCCATGGAGATTTCGGAGACGACCATCTCCATGAATGCCGAGAAGGTCGAGAAGATGCCCTGACGGCCCTCTTCAAAGCCGAACCCTGCGGCGGCCGAGAGATTGCCGCGCTCCATGACGCCGCCCATGACATAGACATCGGGACAGGCCTCGTGAATGGCTTTAATTCCGGTCGAACCCTCGAGGTCGCTGTCGATGACAAACACGTGGTTCCGGCGCTCGGCGGGATCCCTCTCTTGAAGGATTTGCGCCACCGTCTTACCAAACTCGGCGCGGTTGCCGGCCACTTCCTTGGTGCTGCCCATGTAGGTGATCAGGGACTTGGGCTTCTCAACCTGTTTCAGGTACTCCACCGCCTCTTGGTGGCCTTCCCTCTCAAGATAGTTGATCGCGTGGTCGACGGGAATCACATCGTGCCCGGTATGCTTGCCCTCGATGCCGTCCACGCCCGGGGCCATGACACGGCGATTGATCACACCCACGGGACCCGGCGTGTTCAAGGCCTTCTGGATGCGGGCGTAAGAGGAAGCCAAGTCTTCTCCGTCGCCGGCCTCCGTTGCGAGTCCGTGCCCCGCCAAGGTGCGTTCAACATCAAAGCCGGGCAGATACTCGCGGGGATGGCCCGCAATGGTAACGTTGTTGTCATCGACCACGACCTTCACGTTGAACTGGTTGGCCACGGCCAACCGCGCCGCCTCGGCGTCATCGCCTTCTTGCTGCGAGCCATCACTCCCGAAGAGAAAGACCTGCATCTCGGGATTGGCCCGCGCCACGCCATTGACGAACGGCCACATGTGGCCCAGCCGCCCGGAGGAGAACTTCACGCCCAGCTTCTTGTCAATCTCAGGGTGGCCGTACAGCCCGTGGTTCGCCTCCCGGTAATGGAGAAGCTTCTCCATCGGCATCTCGCCGTGGAAGGCGCTCAAGACGTACTGAAGCGCCACGCGGTGTCCCGCCTCGTCAAAATGCACGGGGTAAACCGACTTGTTGCCCCGCATGAAACCATCGGCGACAAGAGCCTCCGGCACGATGCTGTACGGCCCGCCCGTGTGGCCGCCCAATCCCTTGCCCGCGGCGATGGCGGTGAAGAAGATGATCGTGTCGCGCATGATCTGAACGTTCTTTTCGAGCTGCGCCATCTTCTCGGCGCTGGGCGCGGTCTCGTCCAGCGCGAACGAGACGGGTTTGTAGCCGCTGGTGTCGATAGGAAAAGTCATAGTGTCACACCTCATTTGTTGCGCGGTTTCGTGATTGGAATTTCGACAAAAGACGGAACCAACGCCATCCCCGGCGGCGGTTCCCATGATCTCGCCCCGTACCCAGAAGGGCCAAGCAGCGCAAGGCTCGCCGTCCGCCGTTTCCCCAACGTGCGGCGCCTTTGATGAGACAAGGTACGTTGACGCCCTCGCGGCGCGCCCCGGCGGATCGGCCGCCCAGGCGTCAAAACGAGGCCTTAGTATACCATGTGAGACGCCCGATGTCCCGTCATGGGGAACACCCACAGCTCCTGGCGCGGGCGATCACCGCGCGGGCGGGCGCCCTCCCCTCCCGCACCTGAAGAACGGGTTGAGCCAATCTCCCTCTCCCCTCTCAAGCGCGCCCGCCGGCGCCGCCGAATTCCTGGCGCCCTGACGAATCGCCGCCCCGTCCGGCAGGGACGCCGCCGACGTTTCCTCACCCTGAAACCCGGCTCCCCAAGGCCCCTAACTCCTTACGCGCCAATTACTTACGCCCTCACTGGCGCTGGTGGCATTCGGCTTGCTCTGAGTGGCTCAGAGACTTTGCCGCAGCTTAACCGTGAGGGCTTACACTATGCATCCAACCACCACCATCACCCCCGCTCACCTGACCCAATGCACAGCCGCGTTCGCCGCCATGATGGCGTTCATGCTGGCCGCTCCAGCGGCGTGGACCCAAGACACGGGAGGCAGCGCCGCCCTTGTCACCATCGTGGCCGGTGACGCCACGGACAGCAACAACGATGGGCTGCCAGACTCCGTCAAGAAGGCGCTGGGGGCCGATCCCCATGCCGAGGACAGCAACGGAGACGGCATTCCCGACGGCTGGAAGGTTCGCTACGGCTTTGAGGTCATGTGCATGGAGAACGCGGCGTGGGATATGGATGGTGGCGGACTCAACAACTACGAAGAGTACCTGTACGGGACCAATCCCTACAGGCGCGACACCGACGGGGATAACTTCTGGGACAGTTTCGAGGTGCAGTGGGGCTCGAATCCTGCCGACAATAGCTGTTATCCGTTCTCGGATCTCGTGGCGGACGTCAACTGCGACGGTACGGTCGACGCCCGCGACTTGCAGTTCGTCATCAACGGCGTGCTCGGCACTGATGTGCCTGTGCCCGTGGACATCACCGGCTCGGGCGTCGCCAACGCGATGGACATCCAAAAAGCCATCAACGCAATTCTGGGCCTGTAGAAGACTCCCAGCGATTAACTTGCAAGCGGATTCAGGGAATAGTAAGCGGAAAGCAATTGAGGAGAGCGCCATGAGCAATCTTGGAACAATCAACGGTATTTCGGGCGCGGCCAACCATCCGGGTTGGCCCGCCCTTCATTTCATTCCCCGCGTCTCCATGGGCGCGGTTCTGCTTGCCTGTCTCTTGGGGGCGGCCTTGTCCGCGGACGCTGGTATCTGGACCCCGCGCGAGGTGGCCGTGGACCAGGCGGCGTCGGTGGTTTTCGACCAGACCCCGCCGGAGCCAGGCGTCATCGAAGCGCCCGAGCCCTCCAACACACTGCCCCTGGAACTCTCGTACGCTCATGAAGGCGGCGGAAGCCCGGTGGAGACAGCCCGCCTTTGGATCCGGCGCGGAGAAGACGGGGGATGGCGCCAAACGGAGTTGAGCAGCAGCGAAGCCGAGGGCCTGTTGGCGTTGGACAACCTGGAGGAAGACGGCCGCTACTTCGTGGCCCTTCAAACCAAGGACATGGCCGGAAACTGGTCCCCAGAACCCCGGGGAACCGACCACCCCATCGCCCTGTATGACACTACCCCGCCGGTTATCAGCCTCCAGGGGAATGCCGAGATCACCTTGTTTGTGGGCGAGCCTTTCACTGATTCCGGCGCCACGGCCCATGACGAGCTTGACGGGGATATCACGGACCGCATCGAGGTCACGGACCTCGTGAATACGTCCGCACCCGGCGTGTATGAAGTGCGCTACAACGTCAAGGATTCCGCGGGCAATGAAGCGACGGAAGCCGTACGCACGGTCGAGGTTCAGGACACCCACAGGCTTGAGGTGGTGCAACCCGAACACGGCGTCATCGACGCAACCCCGAGCCCCAATGCGGGCGATCGCTACGCGCACGGAACGGTGGTTACGTTGACCTATTCTTCCGGCGGCTCCGATGACTTCCAAA
>SKRY01000416.1 GCA_007118235.1 Candidatus Hydrogenedentota bacterium
ATTGGTAAGAAAGGATTTACATTGATCGAGCTGATGATCGTCGTATCCATCATCTCCATCATCATGACCATCGCCGTCCCCAATTTCATGCGCTTTCGGATGAACGCGAACGATGGCGCGGCCGTGGGAAACATGCGGACCATCAGCACGAGCGAGACCATGTTTCAGTCCTCCGGCATCGCCGATAAGTCCGGCGACGGCGTCTGGGATTACGCCACGCTGGAAGAGTTGGGCTCGGACGATCATGGCCCCCCGTTCATAGACGAGCACCTCAGCCAAGGCGCGCGCTCGGGATACCTCTATGAAGTGGAAGTCACGCAAAGCGGCCCCACGAGCGCGCCGGCCTATACCTGCATCGCCACCCCGGCCCAGCCGGGACGCTCGGGAATACGGCGCTTCTTCGTTGACGAAAGCGGAACCCTGCGCTATACCATCGACGGCTCAACGCCCGGCCCGGAGTCCGATCCCATAAGCTAACCATTCAACACGCTTCTCCAAGCGCTCCCCTCCCCCGGTGGGCGTTGGGACTGGCAGCGCCCCAACGCCCATCATCCTTCTCAAACGCCCCCGCATGACGCCAAACGCGGGGGCTTCCTTGTGGGATTGCATCGCAACCGGCCCCATCTTTGCGCACCGGGAAGGCGGCCGGTATAATCCCTTCCGCGCTCCTCCGGCAGCGGAGCCGGGCGGGGCCGCTGGGGAATCCGGGGTTGGGAGGCGCCCGCGGGCTGCCTTCTTCCCCGGGGTGTAGCAACAACGCGGGATGGATAACCAATGCAACAACTCGACTGGATCGTGCTGGCGCTGTTCTTCCTGGTGATGGTTGTCATCGGCATGTGGTCCTACAAACAGATCGCCACGTCGGGCGACTTCTATGTGGCGGGGGGCAAGCTGCCATGGTGGCTTTCCGGCATATCCCACCACATCTCGGGCTACAGCGGCGTCGTCTTCGTCGCCTACGCCGGCATCGCGTATACCCACGGCTTCACGATTTACATGTGGTGGGCGCTTCCGGTCTCCGTGGCTGTCCTCGTGGGGTCTTTCATCATTGCGCCGCGATGGGCGCGCTTGCGTATCAATCAGCAAATCGAGTCCCCGACGGAATACCTCTGCAAACGCTACAATCTCCCCACCCAACAGTTGATGGCGTGGTCCGGCGTGTTGCTGAAGCTGTTCGACGTCGGCGCCAAGTGGGCCGCCATCGCCATCTTGCTGCGGGGCTTCACGGGCATCCCGCTCATCTGGGGCGTCCTTCTGGCCGGGGGCATTTCGCTCATCTACATCACCGTGGGCGGCCTGTGGGCCGATATCTGGACCGACCTCGCCCAGTTCATCGTCCAGATCATCGCCGGGTTCGCCATGTTCTTCATCGTGCTGAACATGTTGGGCGGCATTGGCGGCCTATCCACCCTCTGGGACGACCTCCCCGCGGAACACGCCAATTTGTTCAGCGATCCGTACACGGAACTGTTCGCCGTGGCGTTTCTCATTATCGCCTTCTTCAGTTACAACGGCGGCACGTGGAACCTCGCCACCCGCTACATCTCCTCCCCCACGGGCTCCGATGCCCGCAAGGCCGCGCTGCTGTCCGGCGCACTCTACCTGGTGTGGCCACTCATCCTATTCTTCCCCATGTGGGCCGCGCCGGTCATCCTTGGCGACGTGGCCAACCCCGAGGAGTCCTACGCGCTGCTCACGCAGGAACTGCTTCCTCCGGGCTTGGTGGGGCTCGTGCTGGCCGCCATGTTCGCCAGCACCATGTCCATGACCTCCTCGGACGCCAACACCATCTCCGCGGTCATCACGCGCGACATCCTGCCAACCTTGTCCGAACGGATGCGGCGCTTACAGGAGCGGCGCGGGCTTCTGCTGGCCCGGGCGGCCACCTTCGGTTTCACTGCGGCGACATTGGTGATCGCGATCAACGAGGAGCGCTTCGGAGGCGTCATCGGCCTCATCGTGTCCTGGTTCGCGGCCCTGGTGGGTCCCGTGTCCATTCCCATGATCCTGGGCCTGCTACCCGCGTTCCGGCACGCGGGAGCGCGCGAGGCCATCGTCTCCATCCTGGGCGGATTCACCGGATTCGTCGTGGTGAACTACGCGGTGGATGTAAGCCAGGCGGTCGAACTTGTCACCCCCATCGCGGTCTCCTTCGTACTGTTCTTTGTGATGTCCCTTCTAAACCGGGGCAAACAGCCTCCCGCCGATGTGACAGAACTGATGCGCCAACTCCAGCGGCCCGCGCCGGGCGTGGATGAAACGCTCCCAAGTTAGAAGCCGCGCGGTGACCAAGTCAAAGGAAGGCGCCAACGTGATGGATTCATCAACGCGGGACACGTTGACACACTTTTACCGGCAACACGTGGAGACGGCGCTCCTGCCCTTCTGGAACGCCGCGCTGGATCGCGAGCGGGGCGGGGTATACACATGCTTCAACAATGCCGGGGATACGCTCGTAAGCACAGACAAGTACACATGGTCCCAGGGCCGGTTCCTATGGGTTTGGGCCAAGGTCGCCGCGATGGTGGACGCCGGCGCGCTCGCGGGCGATTCGAGCGCCTATCGCGCCCATCTCCATAAGACAGTCCGCTTTCTGGAGAAAAACGCCTTCCTCGAAGGCGGCCAATGCGCGTTCCTGCTTTCGGAGACGGGAGAGAAGAAGGAGCCCAACCCCGGACAAGGTTATCACACCAGCGCCTTCGCGGACTGCTTCACCGCCATCGGCCTCACCGCCTATGCGGACTTGTTCGGGGATGGCGCGCGGCTCGACAAGGCGCTGGCGTTGTACGACAGCCTCCGCCAACGGATCGCGGAAGATCAGTTCCGGACCGATCCCTTCCCCGTGCCTCCCGGATACCGCTGGCATGCCATCCCCATGATTATGCTCGATGTAAGCCAGGGGCTCGCCGATGCCGCGGTTAATCTGACCCATCCACGCGCCGGGGAGCTGGCGGCGCATGCCCACGCCTATATGGCGGACATCCTGGATTCGTTTTGCCAAGACGATGGCCGGCCCATCGAATTCCTCCCGGACGATCCCGCGGACGCCAAGACCTTGCTGCACCGCCATGTGAACCCCGGCCACGCCATCGAATCCATGTGGTTCGTCCTGCGAACCGCCAGCCACGCGCGCCGCCGGGAGGCCGTGGACAAGGCCTGCCAGGTGATCGAGCAGACCTTCGCGTTGGGCTGGGACGAGGAGCACGGAGGCTTGCTGCGCTTCGTGGATGCCGGGAGCGGCCCGCCCGAGGGAACAAGGACAGGGGCCGCATACGAGGAGATGATCGCGGAGTCCTGGGACCTCAAACTATGGTGGCCCCACGCCGAGGCCTTGTACGCCACGCTGCTGGCGCACGCGCTCACCGGACGGGAGCGCATGATGGAGCTGCACGAAAAGCTTCGCGCCTACACCTTCGGCGCCTTCCCCCACCCCGATCCCGCCATCGGGGAGTGGATACAAATCCGGGACCGGCGCGGCGATCCCGTCACCAAAGTCGCCGCCTTGCCCGTGAAAGACCCCTACCACATCCTTCGAAGCATGCTCCTCGCCATCGAACTATTGCGCGGCGCTCCCGCTTAATCCGGTTCCAAATCAGGTGCGACGATCTCCCCGCATTCCGGACAAATATCGTCGATGTAGAGGACAGCCGCATCACACGAGGGGCAGCGCTTGGCGGGTTTGGGCTCGGCCTCCATGCCCTCTCCCCCGTCTCCCTCTTCACCAGGCATGGAACGCTGTCCCGTTTCCGGGTCCCCTTTCTGGCGCTTGCGCCGCTCCACCGCGCTCTGAAACTTCCACAATCCCCCAAGAAATAGAAACAACACGATGATCGACGCCGCGGGGGTCAGGTCAAACCCATGAATGATGATGGGAAAGACGAAGAGAAACATCACGAACAACAAGACGCTCAACACCCGCGAATTCACATCGGCCCCGCTGAGTTCGCCATGGACCGATTCGCCACCCGCCGAACCGCTCATGCGATCAAGGAGATGCCCCCCCAAGGTGAGATTGCTCGGACTGGCCAACGTCCCCCGGCACCGCCGGCACCGCGTCCGGAACTCGAGATTGGCGTGACCACACTCGGGACAGACCACGATCGCCGCGTCGAAGTCCTCCTCCCCGTCCTCGCCATCCAGAAACTCGTCCTCGCCCACGTCCTCCCACGGTTCGTTCTGCAATTCGTCATTCATGAAACCCATTATGACACAAACCCTCGCACCCCTTCGACCGCCCCCGCAACGCCAGCAATTTGACACAAGGGGACCCGCAATGTATAATGCGGCCAGTGAACGGTGGCTTCGCACGAAGCCCCCGTCCCAACCCGTGGGGGTGTAGCTCAGCTGGGAGAGCGCTTGGCTGGCAGCCAAGAGGTCAGGGGTTCGAGCCCCCTCACCTCCACCATCTCTAAGTCCTTGCGTGTCAAATACTTACACATTCCCTTCTGAACTTCAAGATAGCCCCGCAAAATCTCTTCAAACCCACTACAAACCCAACCGGAAGGAAATGAACCGCTGTGTCTTTCCGTCTACAACGGGCTACCGTTCCTCGGCTGACCGAGAATTCCGAACCCTCCAATTCAGGTTTGCAGCACATGAGCGGTTCAAGTGCCGGCGACGTACGGCGCATCCCACAAAGTGAATAAAGACGGCCCTTCGGTCGTCTAAAGCAATAAAAAAACGTTGTTGTAGGGCCATGACGCCGCCGGATGCAAGAACCGAGGGTTACGTGGCCGAATTTTTGTGTTTGCAAAAATATTATGTATGAGGCCTTACGCAAAGGGGCCTCCCTATCTAGACTATCCTGCCTCAATATTCTAACTTTAAATCATAACTCCCAAATATATATAGATATTGAAACGACGGGGCCGTTGATGATGCGGCCCAAAGGGAGTTCGTGATGAGCGTTCCCGAACAGGTATTCCTCACTGAAGCCGAAGCCGCCCAGTATCTCGGGGTAAGCCGCAGTTTCCTCCGCAAGGCTCGCTGTTATGGCGGAGGTCCTCGTTACTGCAGACTTGGCAAGAGAGCGATTCGGTATCGCAAACAAGACTTGGAGGCTTGGGCCGAAGAAAGCGTCGCGTAGGCGTAAGCGGCAAAAGGGAGACCGGGCGGTTCGCTTCCCGGTCTCCCCTGTTCTCTATCCCCATTATACCCGCAAGAATCCCCCGCTCACGGCGGTCTTCTTGTTGAGCAATGCCACGGCCAATTGCTGCAGGGTATAGCTGTCGTTCTCATGGGTGGGGTCGAGGATGGCGTTTCCCCGGAGATGTTTCAGGATGTACATGCTCAAGACGAGGTTGCCCATGTCCGCTCCCAGGGTTTCCACGACGGGGAAATCCTGCGCCTTGGGCGGGGTGG
>SKRY01000032.1 GCA_007118235.1 Candidatus Hydrogenedentota bacterium
AAAACAGGAGCTTCATAGGCATCCCGAACGCATCAGGGATGAAGTAGAAGCAGTGCTGAACGCCGCCGATTTCCCTTGTGATGAGGTTGTTCTTGGATATGGGTTGTGTTCGAACGGGGTCGTGGGCATTGAAGCGCGCGGATGCCGGTTGATTATCCCCAAAGTTCACGATTGCATTGGGATGTATCTCGGCTCCCTCGCGCGATACAAGGCGATGTTTGAACAACGCCCCGGAACGTACTATCTCACAACCGGCTGGATCGAGAAGGGCAAGGATCCGCTAACCACGATGCGGGAAGAGTACGCCGCGCGCGTGGGCATGGCCGACGCGGAAGACGCCATGCGGGAGGAACTCCAACACTATTCCACAATCGCTTTCATCGACCTTGGGTTGCGTCCGGATATGGAGCGGTTCAAGAAGATTGCCCGCGAGAACGCCGAGTATTTTGGGTTGGAGTACGTGGAAATCCAGGGAGACTGGTCGCTGCTGCGAAAGCTGGTTGAGGGACCCTATGACCCATCCGAGTTCGTCATAGTGGAGCCCGGCGGGCGGGTTGAACAGAAACTGTTCTTGTAGCTTCATGGGATGATGCCCTTGGCGTCGTTTCACGGCCCACCAAGGGCCAAGGACAGGATCAAAGAACACAACACAATAGGAGGAATTAGGTGTGGAGATAGTAGGGGAGTTAATCAACGCCAGCCGAAAAGCCATCCGCCCTTTGATCGAAAATCAGGACGCGGACGGAATAATTGACGTCGCGCGCAAGCAAGTCGAGGGCGGGGCGGACTACATTGATGTGAATGCGGGCGTGTTCGTGAAGAAGGAGCCCGAGTACCTGCGATGGCTCGTTGAAACCGTGCAGAGCGCGCTTGATGTGCCCTGCTGCATAGACAGCCCGAGTTACGAGGCGATCGAGGAGGCGCTCAAAGCCCATAAGGGCATGCCCATGATCAACTCCATATCGCTCGAAAAGGATCGGTACGCCAACGTCATGCCGCTAGTGGAGGCCGCCGAATGCAAGGTGGTTGCGCTGTGCATGGACGACAAGGGGATGCCCGAGACGAAGGATCAGCGAATGGACATCGCCGACCGGCTGATCAACGAACTCGTACAGAAAGGCGTGAAACCGGACAACATCTACGTGGATCCGCTCGTGCAGCCCATCGGGACCGACGATCGGTACGGCGTGGAGTTTCTCGACACCATCGAGGCGTTGAAGCGGGAGTTCCCGGAAACCCACCACATGTGCGGGCTCTCCAACATCTCGTTTGACATGCCCAAGCGGAAGTTCGTCAACCGGGTATTCATGATCATGGCCATCGCCAGGGGGCTGGACGGCGCCATACTGAACCCGACGGACACGCAGATGATGGCGTCGATCATCACGGCCGAAACGCTCATGGGCCGGGACAAGTATTGCGAGAACTACCTCAATGCCTTCAGGCAGGGCATTGTGGATCCCTGAGCCGGGTACGGCGCTCGGTGGAGAGCATTTCCTCGATAGTCCCCCTTCTTCTCCGGGAAGGGGGGCTCTTTTTGGTGAAGGACGTGGTGACGGTTGACGCTACTCAGAGGACGGGAACCGGCGCCCGTTGACCAGCGAAGAAGAACAAGGCGGCGATCACGAAGAAGAGGAGGCAGAACAGTCTCAGCCGGGAGTCGCTCCTATCCATCACCCATTCCCCCACAACAATCGCAACCTGAGGAAGGAGCAGGGCAATCCCGCCCGCAATGAAGAACACCGCGCCCAACCCCCGTGCGATCGGTGGAGACGCAGTCAGTTCCCCGCGGTACACAAAGGCCGCTCCGGCCAACATGGCCAATAGCGCAATTGCGCGGACAGCCCCGTTGCGGTGGAGGCTTCGATCAATGCGGCGCACCGCCGCCGGGGAGGCGGCCCACAACAGGCCCAGGAACAAGAACAGGCCCGCAAAGCCTAGCATCACACCGTGCGCCATGGCCTCGGTTATCAGTTCGGTCTCCGCCGTTTCGCCATTCATTGCCTTGTCGTTCTCCAATTGGGTTAGCTAGTAGGCAGTATTCTACCCCTGTTTCCCAGTCCGCTTCAATTCGCGCATGGCCTGCTATTGGATCACGTGTCTTCACCTAAGCCGCCGCCGGGCGCATATCCCAGCGCGCATTACGGCATTACGGCATGGCGGCGGTGGTATTCGCGGGCGGTGATGTGCTATAAACATAGTATGTGTTACGGGTTGAGGTGCTTGTTCGTATTGTTCTCAACGCGGCTAACGTTCTAGGAATGGAGCCATGACCAGCTTGGATTCACACCACCAGACGTGGCGCCGGTTTCTTGCGCTCCTCATGGCGGTTTTCCTCTGTCTTGCGGCTGATGTCCTGGCCACGGAGGATGCCGAGACCTGGAGCGAGCCCTATCCGGGAGTGCGGTACTTGACGGCCGAGCGAACGGAAGGGCCCAACCGGATCCATGCGCTGTTCATCGACTTGGATCATCCCGCCCCGTCGTTTACCGTGAACCGGCCGGAAGACCGGGGTATGGAGGCCAGCGAATTCGCCGAGGCGTATGACGTGGAGATCGCCGTGAATGGCGGCTTCTACGACGTGGCCAACCACAATCCCATCGGACTCACCATGGGAGAGGGCGCGTTCTGGGAAGATAGCCGCGATTACAAGAGTTACGGATATGTGGCCTTTGGCGATGGAAACCGGGTCGAAATCTCCACCCCCGCGGAGATTCTGGATGAGCCCGAGCCGTGGATGCAACATATCGTGAGCGGAACGCCGCTGCTTATCGAGGATGGAGAGATTATCGTCGAGGACGGCGGCAACAATCTCGCCCGTAAACATCCACGCACGGCGATCGGCTTGGACGAGGATGGCCGCACGCTTATTCTCGTGGTGGTGGATGGGCGTTGGCCGGGTCAAAGCCACGGCATGTCGCTCACGGAGCTGGCGGATCTCATGAAAGACCTGGGCGCTCACCGGGCGCTGAATCTGGACGGCGGCGGTTCAACCACCCTGTACATCCGTAACGCCGATGGCGTCGTGAACCGCCCCAGCGGGGGCTCGGAACGCGCCGTGAGCAATCTCTTGGGAGTGCGGATTGACACGAACCAAGAGGATTAGACAGGATTTCCAAGACTACCAAGATGTAACGGGGTTCCGCGCCTCATTGAGATAAAGGGAACCCATTATATGTGTATGAATTCCGAAGCGCTTCTTTCGAGAGTGGAGGTTAGCTGAGACATCATAAGAGCCTGGAAAGGCGCCGTTTTACCGCACGCACTGTATTGTTCTACGAATAAACTCATTCTATCCTGTTCATTTTGTAAATCCTGTCCATTATTCCTTCCCATCCCCCCTCGGATGCGAAGCGGAAACACACGTAAACACTAAGGAGATTCGTACCTCGTATGGCGGCGTTAGGTTCCCCACACCGGCCTTTGAGAGTGGCCATCATTGGAAGCGGTCCCAGCGGATTCTACGCGGCGGAAGCGTTGTTGAAGACGGATCTGCATGTAGAACTGGATATGTTCGAGCGGCTTCCCACGCCGTTTGGTCTGGTCCGCGGAGGCGTGGCGCCGGATCACCTTAAGATCAAGAAGACGGCGCGGACGTTCGAAAAGATAGCCCAACATGAGAGCTTCCGCTTCTTTGGCAACGTGACCATCGGCCGGGATCTGTCCGTGGAGGAACTCCGCCAATTCCATGATGCGGTGCTCTTCGCCTGCGGCGCCGAGTCGGATCGCAGACTGAATATCCCCGGCGAGGATCTCTGGGGCAGTCACGCCGCGACCGAGTTCGTGGGATGGTATAACGGCCACCCCGATTACCAGGATCGCGAATTTGACCTCTCCCAAGAGGCGGCCGTGGTAATTGGCCAAGGCAACGTGGCGATGGACGTGAGCCGCATTCTCGCGAAGACGGTGGACGAGTTGCGCGAGACCGACATTACGGAGAAAGCGCTTGACGCCTTGGCTGGGAGCAAGGTGAAGGAGATCTACCTTGTTGGAAGGCGCGGCCCTGTTCAAGCCGCCTTCACCCCGCCCGAAATCAAGGAAATGGGGGCCTTGGCGGATTGCGACGCTGTTGTGGATCCGCGCGATCTGGTCTTGAACGAGGCCAGCCAAACCGAACTGGATCAACCGGATCACCATCATCGCACAAAGAACATGGCCATCCTCCAAGAGTTTGCCGCGCGGGAACCCACGGGAAAGAGCCGACGCCTCAACATCCGTTTCCACCAAAGCCCAGTGAAGCTGCTGGGGACGGATCGGGTTGAAGCGGTAGTGCTCGAAAAGAATGAACTTGTCGGGCCCCCGTACAATCAAAAGGCGCGGGGAACGGGCATCCGCGAGGAACTCCCCTGTGGTCTCGTATTTCGCAGCGTCGGATACCGGGGAACGCCGATCGAAGGCGCGCCCTTTGACGAGAGCCGCGGGGTCTTTCCCAATCAAGATGGCCGTGTCACGGACGCCGAGACGATCATTCCTGGCTTGTACGCCGCCGGTTGGATCAAGCGCGGTCCGAGCGGGGTCATCGGAACCAACAAGCCCGATAGTCAGGCCACGGTCGGGTCCATCCTTGAAGACCTGACCCACCTACTGCCCTGTCCCATCCCGAGCACTCGGCGCGTGCGCGAGTTGCTGGAATCGCGCGGCGTGCGGTTTGTCACCTTCGAGGAATGGCGGCGCATTGACGAGGCCGAAATCGAACGAGGCAAGGCCAAGGGCAAGCCCCGCGAGAAGTTCACCAGCGTCGAGGAAATGCTGGAAGTAATCAATAAAGCGCCCGCCGCCACGAAGAACGCGTAATCCCTTTTCTCACTGCCGCGGCGCTGAGCCAGCGGCCGAACCGGTGTAGGCCAAGAATCCGCCCATGCTAGACGATACGAGCCGATACATGCAGTACGCCCTCAAGGAAGCCGAACGCGCGTTGGAGGAAGGGGAAGTGCCGGTGGGGTGCGTCATTGTGCACGACGGGCACATCATTGGAAAGGCTCACAATCAGCGCGAGACGCTTCAAGATCCCACCGCCCACGCCGAAATCCTGGCGATCACGCAAGCGGCGGACTATTTTAAGAGCTGGCGCCTGGAAGGGGCGAAATTGTACGTCACCTTGGAGCCCTGTCCCATGTGTGCGGGCGCCATCATTCTGTCGCGCATCGAGGAAGTGTACTTCGGCGCCCATGATCCAAAAGCGGGGGTGTGCGGGAGCCTGATGAACCTGCTCGAGGATAGCCGTTTCAACCACCGGCCCACGGTTTACCCCGGAATACTCGCCGACGACTGCGGGAGCGTACTCACCCAGTTCTTCCGCGATATCCGGCGTCAACAACGCAGCGCGAACTAGAACGCCCCCGCGGAGGCCTTATTCGCTCTGTGGCGGGGAAGGCGGCTCCGCCGCCGGCGTTTCTTGCTCCGGGCCGCGTCCCGGCGGCAGTTCGGCAGGCGTGGACGCGGCCTCGGCGGGCGTTTTCATGATGCACTGGCCCTCGAAGACGACCCCCTCGGCGATGCTAATCCGGGGTGAGGTGATGTCTCCGATGACCGTGGCGTTGGCCATCACCTCAAGCCGTTCATGGGCGAAGACGTTTCCCTTCACCTTGCCGCTGATAATGACGTGACTGCCAACAAGCTCCGCCGCCACCTGGCCGGATTCTTGCACTACAATAGCGCCCTCGCAGTGAACGGTTCCCGTGACTTGCCCTTCGATGCGCACCGTTCCCGTGGAGTGGATCTCTCCCTTGACCGCCGTTCCTTGACCAATGATGGTCAAACCCTGGGCGTCCCGCGCGCGCTTCTTCCGGCGGCCTCCGTCAAGCATGGTCAGCTTCCGAGATAGGAACTGGGATCCACGGGTTGGCCATTGCGGCGGACCTCGTAATGGATGTGAGGTCCGGTGCTTCGGCCCGTGCTGCCCACGAGACCAATAACCTCGCCACGCTCCACCTCGTCACCCGCCGACACCAGGAGTTTCTGCATGTGGCCATACAACGTGGTCTTGCCATCGCCATGGTCGATTTCCACCACGTTGCCGAAGTGACCATCGTACTCCGCCTTGAGCACCGTGCCCTGGCCCGTGGCGAGGACATTGGTTCCAGGCGGCGCGGAGAAATCGATACCATCGTGATGCCGCAGCGTGCTGTTGAAGGGGTCTTCCCGGTAACCGAAGCCCGAGGAGATTCGCGCGTTCGGATGGTTCGTGGGCCGGATGGACGGCGTACGGGCCACTTCATTCTGCTTCTCCTCCAAGCTGTCGAGGAGATGTTGCAGGCTTTCCATGCGGAGGTTGATCTCTTGAACGATTAGGTCGGCGGACGGCCGCGAAGCGCCATAGATAAGCGTTGGGGGGCGCGCCATCAAGGGATCCTCGTGCGCGGCGCTGGTCCGATACACGCTGGGGCCGCCCCCGCGTCCATTATCGCCGTTGGCGTTTCCGTTGACGGGTGGCGGCACGGCCGAGGAACTGCGCGGCGGCAGCCCATGGACTTGCCGAACCTGGGACTCAAGGTCATACAGCGCGTTGAGATCCTCGGTGATGGCGTTGTCCCGCGCTTCGTACTCGGAACGAATGCGTTGCCCCAATTCGCGGAGCGCCTCGGGATCCAGCTCCCCGCCCCCACTATTGCTGTTCTCCTGAAGTTGGAGCATTTGCATCTGGCGGTTCCAGTCCGCCAAGTGTTCCATTTCCTGTTGGCTGATCTGGTGCCGTTTGAAGAAGAACGCCGAGGTGAACGTCAACAACACGAGCACGCCCACGGCGGCCCAAAGGTAGAACGCATGAAGTTGGAGCGTGCTGGTGCTGCCCTGACCCTCGGGGATGACCAGCAATGTCCACTTTTTCATGATAAGGAAGTTCCTCCCAGTCATGATCAGGTGAGAACGCGGCAGCTATAGAAGGATTGGGAACATGCAGCCTCTCTCCGTTCCCCTGCGGAAGGAGCCCCGCAGCCGCACGTGTCCATAATGGATTAATCGGGTGGCACTGACGCGTGCGAGCCCCTGCACCTAAGGGCTCGCCGAAAAATAGTATGCAAACGATAACATGCTAGTCCGCCAATGTCAAGAAATCGATTCTCCATCGACTGGGGAACAGCGGCGCGTCCCGTGGCGGGGGGCAATACGTGGATTTAACCCGGCGGACGAAGGGCTGGTTCCGTGAGGCTTCCCGCGTTGGTCAGGCTTCGCTTCATGTACGCCAAGACGAAGGGCCCCGCTCCAGCGGGGCATCGGGGTCTGCGGCGCGCAAGTGCGGGTGGGCTAAAGATTCTCCGAGTGCGGCCGATATACGGGAACGATACTTGCTCCATGAGCGTAACCCGGGCGGCAAACCCGCCACGACGGCGGGATTGGTAAGGAGGCGGATACTGTGGGGACATTGTTCAGCGCATTCGATATTGCCCGGTCGGGCATGGCGGCGTCTCAGGTGCAACTGGATACCGCGGGGCATAACATCGCCAATGTGAACACGGAAGGCTTCTCCCGCCAGCGAGTGGAGTTGGAGACGCGTTCCCCGATCAACCGCCCCTACGGCCAAATCGGCCGGGGGGTGAACCTGAGAGGGATTGAGCGGGTTCGCGACACCTTTCTCGATGCCGCCTACCGCCGGTCCGCGCCGGGGTTGGGCCAGGCCGAGCTGGAGAGCCGCTTCTACGTCCAAATCGAGGACAAGTTCCTTGAACCCGGTGAGAACGCCTTCGGCCAACGCCTCGACCAGTGGTTCCAAGTGCTGAACGACTTCGCGTCCGATGTCGACAAACTGCCGCAGCGTCAATCGGTTGTCTCGGAGGCCGAAAGCCTTACGCAGTTCATCAATCAGACCCATCGCCGCCTCGACGATCTTCGCGTGGACGCCAATGCGGAAGTGCGCAACGCCGCCGTCGAAATCAACGATTTGGCCGAGGGAATCGCCAAGCTTAACGAAAGGATCCGCCGCGTCGAAGGGGGGCGCGGGGGGGGCAACGACTTCCGCGATCAGCGAGATCTGCTCCTGGACAGACTCTCCAAGATCACGGACATAAGCGTGAATGAGCGGGACAGCGGCGAGGTGAACGTCCTCATCGGCGAGGAAAGCCTGGTCTACGGCGACCAAGCCCGGAAAGTCGAGGCCTTTCGCCGCAGTGACTTGGATTCTCTCGGCATTCACCAAGACTTTCACCAGTTGCGCTTCACGGACACAGGAGACGGGGTCCCGCCCGGAACGGGTAAGCTCGCCGGCGCGCTTCGCATGCGGGACGAGATCTTGCCCGAGGTCATGGGGGATCTTGACTCGATCGCGCGCGGTCTCATCCAAGGCATCAACGGCGTCCATTCCCAAGGCCGGGGCTTGGAAGGCATCACGGGCGTGCTGGAAAGCGGCATTCAGGTGGAGGACCCCGGCGCTCCGCTCGCCGATCACGTCCCCTTTGACGTGATCAATGGGTCCTTCGAGATCGCGGTGTACGGCCAGGATGGCGGCGTGGGCGCCACCACCGAGATCGCGGTGGACGCCAACGTCAGCCTGGAGGATCTCGCCGGGAGCCTCAACGCGGTGGACGGCGTGTCCGCGCAAGTCGTGGACGGCCGCCTGGCGATCGAGGCGGAGAACGACGGTTCCTTTCATTTTCTCAATGATAGCAGTAACGTGCTTGTGGCCGCCGGCTTGAATGGGCTCCTCACGGGGACCGGGGCCGGCGACATCAACGTTGATCACCGCATCGCGGTCAACCCCGCGTTACTGAGTTCGGGCTACAGCGCCGACCTTGGGGATGATGGAGACAACCGGGCGGCGCTGGACTTGGCGGATGTGGAGGAAACCCGCCTCCTGCGGAACGGTCAAGCCACGATCAGCGAGTTCTACAGCACCCTGATCGCGGAACTCGGCACGGATACGCGAAGCAGCCTGCAAACCCGCGATCTCGAACAAAGCTTCCTCGACGACTTTCAACGGCGCCGTGAGGAGGTGTCGGGCGTCTCGCTGGACGAGGAAGTCGCCTCCTTGCTCATGTATCAGCGGGCTTTCGAGGCCTCGACTCGCGTCATGACCACCACCGACCGCATGCTGGAAGCCCTGATGGGCATCGTCCAATAGGAAGGCGGCGCCACGTGTATTCGGGGATTGCGGGCCGATGGGTTCTTGCAACGGGGGCGGGCGCTATGCGATAACATACCCCTCCGCCATGGGGATGGCGTGAGTTGGAATGGCCGCTTTGGTCATGGGCGTTGGGGGGAATGAGGAATCGTGAAGCTTTCAAGCCTACTTCACCGGGAACACATATTTACTGGCCTGAAGGCCGCCACCCTTGCGGAAGCCATCGAGGAGCTGTTGAAGAACTTCGATGAGTCCATCGGATTCGCCAGCGACACGCATGGCTCGGATACGCCCGCGTGGCGGCGTATGGCGGCGGCCGTGTTGGAGCGGGAAGAGCAATTGAGCACGGCGCTTGGGTGTGGCGTGGCCATACCCCATGCGCGCATCGCGGGCCTGAATGACTACTACGTACTGCTAGGAATCCCCCGTGAGCCCTTGGGCGATACGTGCCCCGATGGCTCCCCCATCCGCCATGTCTTCGTGATCTTGGGCAACGAGAGCAAGAACGCCTTGATGCTGCAGACCATGGCGGGCATTAGCACGTTCGCCATGGAGGAATCCAACATAGCGGCGCTGGAGCGCGCCCGCTCGGCGCGGGAGGCTTGGCAGGTCATCGAGGACAGCGGCGTCCAGGTCAAGGAAGAGTTGCGCGCCCGCGACATGATGCGAGCCCCGGTGGCGGCGGCCGCCGAGAACACGACGCTGAGCGAGTTGCTGGATCTCTTCTTTGAACATGAGGTGCGCGTAATCCCCGTGCTTAAGGGGGACGGCGGGATAGCCGGGGCCGTCACCTCGCTCGAAATCCTCCAGGCCGGTTTCCCCGAATACATGCATCACTTCGCCAATATCGATTTTCTGGATGAACACGAGGCCTTCACCCGTTTCCTCCAGCAAGAGAGCACATTACGCGCGCGTGACTTCATGAATACGAAACCCCTGGTGTTCAATGAGGCGACTCCGCTCATCCAAATCGTGTTCCGGATGAATCGCGACCGGACATGGTTCGCCTTTATTCAGCATCAGGGCCAGCTCACCGGCGTTATCGACCGCCACGACATCCTCATCCGCCTTCTGCGGCTCTAACGGGAACACTGCAATGGAATTAACTGCTGTTCTGGCCGCAGCTATTTTTCTTGTTACCTTCGCGGTCATTCTCACCGACAAGGTTCACAAGACGGTTATCGTCCTTTGTGGCGGGGCCGCCATGATTCTGCTTGGGGTCGTCTCCCAGGAGGATGCGTTCGCGCGCGTGGATCTCAGCGTGATCCTCCTATTGGCTGGAATGATGATCATCGTTCACTTCTTGGCCGAAAGCGGGCTATTTAGCTATCTCGCCATACGCATTACCCAGGTAGCCAAGGGGCATCCGATCCCGCTCATGATGCTCTTGTGCTTTATGACCGCGGGATCCGCCGCCCTCGTGGATAAAGTGACCACGGTGCTTCTCATGGCTCCAATCATTCTTCTTATCACGGATCGCCTTGAAGTCCCTCCAATCCCCTTCCTTCTGCTGACGGTGTTCTCCTCCAATATTGGGGGCGCCGCTACACTCATCGGCGCCCCTTCCAACGTGCTCATCGGCAGCGCCGGCGATCTTAGTTTTAATGAGTTTGTCGCTCATTTGGCGCCCATCTCGCTTGTTTGCACGGTGATGGTGGCCATGTACGGGGTCTATCTCATCCGGCATAGTTCCTTTGTCGCCTCGGATGTGCGGGCCCGCGTTATGGGACTCAATGCCCGGGGGGCCATCCGCGACAAACGGTTGCTGGTCAAGTCGCTGTGCGTGCTGGGGATGGTTCTACTGGCCTTCACCTTGCACGACGCCCTGGGCTTCGAACCCGCGAGCGCGGCGCTGGGGGGAGCGGCCGTGCTGCTCCTTATCGCGAGATCCGAGCCAGGGGAAGCCTTTCATTCGATCGAATGGCTCACCCTGTTTTTCTTTATTGGCCTGTTCATGTTGGTGGCGGGGCTTGCGGAAACAGGCATTCTTGAAGCCATCGCCATGGCGGGCTTACGCGTGAGCGGCGACAATCTGATGATCGCTTCTCTTATGCTGATGTGGGGCGCCGCCCTCGCCTCGGCCTTCATGGGCAACATCCCCATCACGACCGCTTTGATTCCGGTGGTGACCACGGCCATACCTCGTATCACGGAGGCGGGCCCCCATAGCGAACCGGTTGTTGAAATGGCCCTGTGGTGGTCGCTTGCCTTGGGCGCCTGTTTTGGCGGGAACGCCACAATTTTCGCGTCCCCCGCCAACCTGGTGGTCACCGACATCGCCCGGAGCAACCGGCAACCCATTTCCTTTGGCGCCCACCTGCGCGCCAGTTGGCCCATAACGATCGGCTCTCTGCTCCTGGCCAGTCTTTACGTCGCCTGGCGGTACGTTGTTTAAGGGTGGCTCCGGGCGCAAACAGGCGCCACATGGCAAGTCAGGCTCGGACGGGGCGATTGGGGGGGCGCTGGCTTTTTGCAAGGGGGACGGGCGCTGTGCGATACTACGTTTCTTCGCCAAGGGGATGACGTGAGTTCGAATGGCTGCTTCCGTGGGTGGCGGAAGCGGCCTCATGGGGCGCCGTCAAGCTTTCACGTATACTTCACCGGGGGCATGTCTTTTCCGGTCTGAAGTCCACCACTCTTCCGGAAGCCATCGAACCTGAGTTCAAGGTGCAAGCGCATCACGTGCTTGCTTGCAGGCGCTTGGCGGCGGGCGTGTTGGAGCGGGAAAAATAAGTAAGCATGGCGCTTGGGCGCGGGGTGGCCACACCCCATGCGCGCATCGCGGCTTTGAACGGCTACTACGCGCTTCTCGGAATTCCCCGCGAACCTTTGCGCGAAACGTGCTGGGAATCGCATTCCAGACGAATCGCAACCGTACATGGTTCGCCTTTTCTCAGGAGCGCGGCAAGCTCACCGGGATTATCGGCCGCCACGATATCCTCATCCGCCTTCTGCGGCTTCAAAGGAAACGCTGCAATGGAATCCACCGCCATCCTCGCCATTGCCATCTTCGTTGTGACCTTCGGCGGGGTCGTGACCGAGAAAGTAAACAAGACCATCGTGGTGCTTGGGGGCGGCACGGCGATGGTGCTTTTGGGCGTCACATCCCAAGACAAGGCGTTCGCGAGCGTTGATCTGGGCGTCATCTTTCTGTTGACCGGGATGATGATCATTGTCCACTTCTTGGCCGAAAGCGGCTTTTTCGGCTACGTCGCCATCCGCATCGCCCAGCTCGCCAAGGGCCGGCCCATCCCCCTCATGGTCTTCCTCTGCGCGGTCACGGGCGGATTGTCCGCGCTGGTGGATAACGTGACCACGGTGCTGCTCATGGCGCCGATCATCCTGCTTATCACGGACCGTCTCGAGATTCCTTCCTCGCCGTTCCTGCTGCTGACGGTGTTCTCCTCCAATATTGGCGGCGCCGCCACGCTTATTGGCGACCCGCCCAATATCCTCATTGGCAGCGCCGCCGGTCTCAGCTTCAACGCCTTTCTGGTCCATTTGGCGCCTATAGCACTTGTGTGTATGGTGGCCGTGGCCGGGTACGGCGTCTATCTCATCCGTGGGCACTCCTTCGTCTCCTCGGATGTGCGGGCCCGCGTGATGGAACTCAACGCCCGCGGCGCCATTCGGGACATGCGGCTGTTGGTGAAGACGCTAAGCGTGCTGGCGGGGGTCCTCTTGGCCTTCACCCTGCACGACGCCCTGGGCTTCGAGCCCGCGAGCGTGGCGTTGGCGGGAGCGGCCGTGCTGCTGTTCGTCGCCAAGGCCGACCCCGAAAGCGCGTTCAAGTCGGTCGAATGGCCCACCCTGTTCTTTTTTGTGGGGTTGTTCATGTTGGTGGCGGGGCTTGCGGAAACGGGCATTCTGGAGTCCATCGCCATGGCGGGGCTGCGCGTGAGTGGAGACAATCTCTTGGTCGCTTCCCTCATGCTCTTGTGGGGCGCCGCGCTCGCCTCGGCCCTCATGGGCAACATCCCCATCACGACGGCCCTTATCCCCGTGGTGCTCGCCTCCATTCCCCGTATCGCCGAGGCGGGCCCCCACGGCGAACCGGCTGTCGAAATGGCCCTGTGGTGGTCGCTTGCCTTGGGCGCCTGTTTTGGCGGTAACGCCACGATTTTTGCTTCCCCCGCCAACCTTGTGGCCGTCGATATCGCCCGAAACAATCGGCAGCCCATTTCTTTTGGGACTCACCTGCGCGCCAGTTGGCCCATAACGATCGGCTCCCTCTTCCTCGCCAGCCTCTACGTCGCGTGGCGGTACGCCCTTTAGGACTACTTGCGGCGGCGCGGGCTCGTGCGTTATATTTAGGACAACCTTCCGAGTACATGGCGGCTCGCGCACCGTCCCAATCGCGAATAACGTGCTGATTGGTCTTTCCCGGCGATTACACCGCCAGCATCACCCCGGATATCAACCGTTGGAGTCTACGTACAACGATGAGCAGCACCATGATCCCCAGCAAGGCGTTTTTTGTTCAAGGGGTTGGCGTACACCGTGACAAGTTGGCGTCCTTCGAGCGCGCCTTGCGTGACGCCAAGATCGAGAAGTACAACCTGGTCTACGTTTCCAGCATTTTTCCTCCGAACTGCAAGCAGATTTCCACGGAGGAAGGACTGAAGCTTCTCAAGCCGGGCCAGCTTGTGTATTGCGTGATGTCGCGTAATGAAACCAATGAACCCAACCGGCTCATATCGGCCGCGGTGGGGTTGGCCATGCCCAATCGCGAGGAGCACTACGGCTACATCTCCGAGCACCACGCCTTCGGAGAACGGGAGGAAGTATCGGGCGAATACGCCGAGGACCTGGCGGCGACCATGTTGGCGACTACCTTGGGGGTCGAGTTTGATCCCGACCAGGCCTGGGACGAGCGTAAACAGATTTACCAAGCCAGCGGCCATATCTTCAAGACACACAACCTCACCCAGTCCGCCGTGGGGCACAAGGACGGATTGTGGACGACCGTGATCGCGGCGGCGGTATTCGTGCTCGACTAAGATACAGGAGGCGTTATGACGGGCTTACCCCCTTTTGGCGGTTTACCCTGGGAATTCACGAACTTCGAGAAGGCGGCGGTGGCCTTGCTGCCGATTCCCTTCGACCTCACGAGCACGTGGGGCAAGGGCGCGGATGAAGGGCCTCTCGCGTTGCTCAAGGCGTCGGAGTACCTCGAGTTCTACGACCCAGAGACAGGCACGGAGGCCTACCTCCATGGCATCGCCACGTGCGAACAGGTCATCGCCATGGACTCAGAGTCCATGATAGCCGAGGGACGCGCGGCCGCCGAGCGCATTCTCGAGGCGGGCAAGCTGCTCGTCACCTTGGGCGGCGAGCACGCGGTAAGCCAGGGTCCCGTGGAAGCCGCCGCGCGGCGCTGCCCCGATCTCAGCGTCCTCCACCTAGACGCCCACAGCGACCGGCGCGACACGTACGAAGACTCCCGTTACAGCCACGCCTGCATCGTATCCCGCATCAAGGAAACCGTGAAGCCGCCCGTGGTAAGCCTGGGCGTGCGCAGCATGGACAGCTCGGAACTCCCCAGTGTGCGCGAGGATGAGGTGTACTACGCCTCCGAAATCCAGAAATCCACGACTTGGATGGAAGAATCCGTGGATCTCCTGCGGGATGATGTCTATGTGACCATTGATCTTGACGTGTTGGACCCCTCCCAGATGCCCGCCACGGGGACACCAGAGCCTGGCGGTCTGGACTGGTACGAGGTCACGGGCCTTCTCAAGACGCTGGCGCGGCGCAAACGCGTCGTGGGCTTTGACATCGTCGAGCTGTGCCCAGACGGCCAACGCCATCCGCCTTTCCTCGCCGCCAAACTCCTCTATACCTTCCTCAGCTACATCCACGCCTTCCAACACAAGGCCTGAGGTGATTTCTTCTAGAGGCAGAGGCCCCACGGTCCCCTCACCTTGTCAGGGACTGTTTCCTCCCATGGTTTTCCATTGCATTCGCCATGAATACATTGCGATCGCGAACCGTCTAATTCCGTAACTGCCGAGCCGAGTGTGTTTAGTGCGGGTATTTAGTTTGGTGTACAGGCTAGCGGCAATGGCATACTGTAGCTGGCGCGCGATCGGAGCGCGCGTTGTGATAGCGAGGCGTCACGCATGTTGTGGCAAGAAATGAGTGGAATGCGGGAAACGGCGCGGGCGCTTTCTTGAGGCGCTTGGCGCGAAGGAGGTCTTATGTGCGCTCTTAAACGGATTCCATGCCCCTGGTTCGCCATGCTGCTCGGGGCGGCGCTGGTGACGCCGTTCGTTGCGGCCGGCGAGGAGGCGGCCGAGGCCGAGGCCAGGGCCTTGGAAATCGTCGATGAATGGCTTGGGCATCTTCACGGTCGCGACGCCGTTCAGGTCCGGCAGACCCAGTCCATTGAGCTTACCGTGGCCGGCGTATCGTTGAACCTATTGGAAACGGCGGTGGTCGCCGTCAAGCGCCCAGACCTCCTTCACGTGCGCAAGGAGAAATACGAGGGCGGCTTCCTCTCGCTGGCGGGTTTGGACGACATGAATACCGTGGTGGTGGTTGATGGGGAGCACGTCCATGTCGCCATACCGTCGCGCGAGATCTACTCCCAGGATCCCCAGCCCGAATCCCACGCGGCCGCCATGGATGTGATAACAGGCACCTTTCTCGCGGACGCGTTTCTGGTCCTGGATTTCTTCCTTGAGGAACGTCCCCACGGCGTAACGGATCTCCGCTATGAAGGCGAAACCGAATTGGAGGACGAAGCCTTTCATCGTATTAGCGCCAAACAGGAGGAGACAAACCTTACCTTCTTCTTCACCCAAGAAGAGCCGCCCGTCCTCAAACGGATAGAAATGGAGCCCCCTTTCCCCGAGGACGCGCCACTCGCATTGGAGGAGATGCCGGAGATCCGGTTCACCTTCGAGGATTGGGCCTTCGACGAGGACGTGGACGATGGCCTGTTCCAGTTCGAGGCTCCGGATGCCTACGAGCGCGTGGATTCGGTGCTTGCCGCCGTATTGGAGGACATTGACTGGCCGGAGGCTCCGGCGGACCCCGAAGCCCCCATGCGGCAACCGATGCGGGGCGCGGAAGACCTGGAAGGGGCGCCAGCGCCCGACTTCTCCCTTGAGCTGCTGGATGGCTCCACAATGACCCTCAGCGACTACCAAGGCGGAATCGTGGTGCTGGACTTCTGGGCGACGTGGTGCCCGCCTTGCGTGCGGGCGATGCCTATCCTGGAAACGGTGATGAACGACTATGCGGATCAGGGCGTGGCGGTCTACGCCATCAACCTTCGAGAGACAACGGAACAGGTCGAGCAGTTTCTCACGAACCACGGGTTGGACCTTCCCGTGGCCATGGACCGCGACGGAGCGGTGGCGGGGGAATATCTCATTCGCGCCGTTCCCACCACGGTGATCGTGGATGACCAGGGTGTGGTGGCGGAAGTGCATGTGGGCGCGGGGCCAGCCTACGAGGATGAGTTGCGGGAGGCCTTGGACAGCCTCCTTTGATCCCAGCGTGCTAAAGCTGACGCCAGCGGGCGCCGTCCATATGGATAGAGACAGCGCCTGCTGGCGTCTTATCTTGTGGAAGGGCGCGCATGCCGTTTGCCGAGGTGGAGGCCTGACAGTGGGGCGTTGTTGCTCGTATGCCACGGTTCGCAATCATGGATGCTTGCAATGACCATAGATACCATCGAGCCCATCCCAAACGTTTCCGCCGATCGCGTCACCGTTGCGGTGACAGGTGTGGACGGCGCTTCGGATGTTGCCGGTTTGGCTGTTGCGGTGGCGGATACCCTGGAGCAATTGGGGGTGAACCCGCTTCCGTCTGTTGAATCGATCCAACATGCGCTCAAGGCTCAATTTCAGCAGACCGGCTCCTATGAGGAGGCCGTGGTCGCGCAAGGCCAGGCATCCACGCCACCCGAGGACGGCCGAATTGAATGGGGCCGCGATTTCTTCAGCACTGACTTTGCGGTTGATCCCGAGACCCAACAAGTGGACTACCGCCGCCGGACGGGAGATCCCTCCGTCGAGGCGGGGGAATTCCTTGCGCGCATCACGCCGCCGCAACCGGGGCAAGACGGGGTGGACGTTTTCGGCGAAACGATCGAAGCCCGCCAACCGCGGGAAGCCAACCTTCGCGCCGGGGCGCAAGTCCGCCATGACCCCACGGAAAACGCGTTCTACGCCGAGACAAACGGGAGGGTGCGCTACGCGGGCGCTCAGCTTGCCGTCGACACGGTCTTTACCGTGAGCGATAGCGTTGGCCTGAAGACCGGCCACGTGAATCATCCCGGCGCGCTCGTCATTCACAAGGATGTGCTGGAAGACGCGCGGATCACCGC
>SKRY01000360.1 GCA_007118235.1 Candidatus Hydrogenedentota bacterium
GTGGCGTTTGTTATGTTGGGCGGGAAGCTGACCGCTTTTTATCTCACGGGCAGCATAGCTATCCTGTCGGATGCCCTTGAGTCCGTCGTTCATGTCGCCGCCACGGGGATAGCGGCTTTCAGCCTGTGGTATGCCCAACAGCCCGCAAGCCGCGAACATCCCTACGGGTACGGTAAGGCGGCCTATTTCTCCGCGGGTTTTGAAGGGGCGCTTATCCTTCTTGCCGCGGTGTTCACGCTCTATGTGGCGGTTCAGGATTTGATTCTCGGCCCTGAATTGCAGCGGCTTGGCTGGGGCCTGCTTATAACCGGTATGCTGGCTCTTGTCAACCTCGCGCTGGGAACAATGTTGGTTTGGGTGGGCAAACGCCAGAACGCACTCATCCTTGTGTCCAATGGCAAACACGTACTCACCGATATGTGGACCAGCGCCGGGGTTGTGCTTGGGGTGGGCCTTGTATGGCTCACGGATATTCTATGGCTGGATCCGGTCGTGGCTATCGTGGTCGGCGTCAACATCTTGGTGACCGCCGTTGGCCTTATGCGCCGAAGCTTCCGGGGCCTGCTTGATAGCGCCGATCCCGAAATGACGGCCGCCCTACTGCGCACGCTTAATGAGGCCGTGGCGAATGGAGAGGTGAGCAACTATCATCAGGTGCGTCACCGGCAGAGCAACGACCAAATCTTCATCGAGCTTCATCTTGTGTTCCCTGAAGATGTGAGCATAAAGGAAGCCCATGCCCGTGTAACGTCATTGGAGCTGCGTATCCGCCGGTGTTTCCCTAAATTCAATGTCCATGTCACGGCTCACATGGAGCCGTCATCCCATGAGGCCGCCCATCCCGAGGGCCACGAAAACATCCATGATCCGTTGTCGGAAGGGGAGGCGGCCAAAGGGTGACTCGGTGGGGGGCCGTGATTCATGGCCTAAAAGGCCATGCCGCCTCCGAGAGAGTTCACTTCGGGGGTCAATACCTTTGGGCTTGCCGCTTTACTAGTATCCGTTCAGCCCCAAATTGCGGACACGGCGGCTTTGCGCCCACGATTGGCTGCGGTTGGAATTCAAAGGGAACGCCGCAGCAGTCGGGGGTATCGCCCGCGTGCTATCGCACGCGGCCTCAACCCCCGGCTATCAACTGTCATCCCTACGGGATGGATTTGATTCGTGACAGCATGGCATCTCATGCCTCGGGGGCCACGGCTCAACTGCGGGCGTGTAAGGCGCTGAAAGCGCCATAGCGAGTAGCCTAGGGCAAGCAAAGCGCGGCCCTAGGTCACAGGCCACCCACGAAAAGTCGGTCCTGAAGGGACCGAAGCAAACACCGCGCGTTTCTTCCGTCCCTTCAGGACGGACATGCGGGGGGACGGAAATCCTGGGACTGCGCTTCGCTTATCCCAGGCTACTCTCCGTGGCGCCTTCAGCGCCATGAACATTCACGGTTGAGCCATGTCCACCTATGCGCCGGTGGACATTTAAAACGACCCCAGCGGGGTCACAGATGGTAGTTAGGGGTTGAGGCGCGCGCAGCGCGCGGATACCCCTGGAACCCAGGCCAACCCCGTCCGACGACCCCGGCAGGGGTCGCAGCAGCCCCGTCCACAAAGGTTCTGCGACCTCTAAAGGGGTCGGTATTGGGTGGGGCTTTGTTTCCGGGGGTATCCCCGCGTGCTATCGCACGCGGCCTCAACCCCCGGCTATCAGCTGTCATCCCTACGGGATGGATTTGATTCGTGACAGCATTTGAGGCTAAGTCACACTCAATCGGAACATCCATAGATTTGGCCATCAAGAGATACTAGGCGGAGGCGGTCAGAGGCGCGCCATGCAACAACCGCATGCTGTTCAGGCACACCACCACGGTGGATCCTTCATGCGCGAGAACGCCCAAGGTGATGGGCACAATACCAAACACCGCCGCGCCCACCATGAGGCCAATTGTAACAAGCGAGATCGTCACGTTCTGGCGTATCACACGGCGGGAGCGCCGGCTGAGCTGGAAGGCCTCGAAAAAATTCTCGATCTTGTCGTTCATGAGCACGACGTCGCTCTGTTCCAGAGCCGCGTCGCTGCCTCGCGCCCCCATCGCCACGGCCACGTCCGCGGCGGCGAGACACGGCGCGTCGTTGATCCCATCGCCCACCATGGCCACGCGCTGTCCACCTTCGCGAAGCGAGCGCACGGCTTCGACCTTGTCTTCCGGACTGAGGCCCGCGCGCACTTCGGTCAGGCCCAGCTTCTCGCCCACGGCGTTCGCGGCATCCGCGCGGTCACCCGTCAGCATCACGACGCTCAACCCCGCTTCGCGCAAGCGGCGCAGCACGCCAGCGGATTCGGTGCGAACGAGGTCCTCCAACAGAATGCGGCCCAGCAGCTCGCCATGCACGAACCACACCTCCGACAGGCCCACGCCAGGCTCGGGCAGGGTTTGCACCCAGTCCGCCAAGGGCCCCTCGGCGAGCAGTTCGCGGCGTCCCAGCAGACAATGCTGTTCGTCCACCGTGGCCTGTACCCCTTTGCCGGTCAGGGAACGGAACTCGCTAACGTCCCGTTGTTCAAGACCTTCAGCTTCCCCATACCGGACAATGGCGCGCGCGATGGGGTGGCTGGCTTGGCGCTCCAAGGTGTAGGCAAGTTCGGCCACATCGCGTTCGCGCCCAGGGGGGAAGCTCTCAACGGCGACCACCCGCAGATCCCCCGTGGTGAGCGTGCCCGTCTTGTCCAGGGCGACGGCGTTGATCCCAGCCATTTCCTCAATGGCGGCCCCGCCCCGGAACAGGATGCCGTGCCGCGCGCCCCAAGCGATGGCGGCGAGAATGGCCGAGGGAACCGAGAGCACCAGCGCGCATGGACTCGCCACGACGAGCAGGGTCATCGCCCGGTAAAAGGCGGAGTACTGGATCTGCCCGTCGACCGTGACGTTCAAGAAGGGTCGCACGCCGAATCCCAGCCACCACACGAAGAACATCGCGGCCGTGGCGGCGAGCACGCCCAGCGTGTATTTGGGGCCAAACTTGTCGGTGAACCGTTGGCTTGGCGCCCGCATGTGCCGGGCTTCGTGAATGAGGTGGATGACCCGCTGCAAGGCGCTCTCGCTCGCCGCATTCCGGCACCGTGTCTCCACGGCGCCCCACAGGTTCACCGTCCCGCTGGACACCGCGTCGCCAGGTTGTTTGTTGACGGGATGCGCCTCGCCGGTAAGCGATGACTCGTCGGCGGCCGTTTCCCCCTTGACGACCACCGCGTCCACGGGGAAGACGTCGCCCGGCCGGATAAGCAACAGATGGCCGGGAACAATGTCATCCACCGGAATGACGGACTCCTCGCGGGTCTCCTCGTCCAGCAGCGTCGCGGTCTTCGGCGTCATGCGGAAGAGCGAGTCGATTTCGCGACGCGTCCGGTACATGGCGAAATGCTCCAGCGCGCCCGCGAGGGAGAAGAGAAACAGAAGCAGCGCGCCTTCCCCGAATGCGCCAATCACACTCGCTCCCAAGGCCACCGCCAACATCAAGAAATGGATGTCGACCGCGCCCCGGGACAGCGTGGATGCCGCGTCCTTTGCCGCATCCCACCCCCCGGCGATCATGGCCGCAATATAGAGCGCGGGAGCAAGCCATGCGGGACCTATCCCCGCGACATCCAGGGTGAATCCCGCGATGCCCAGCACGCCGCACAACGCGGCCAGCGCCGCCAACGACCGCCAGTCTTCGTCCTCGTCCGGCTTCAGCCCCGCCATCTCGGCCGGACTGGGCCAGGGGATCCGCCGCCAGGTCCAGAGGGTGGCCAGACTCTCGTCGTGGCCGTCCTTCTCAAGCAGCGTCTGTGCCGGAAGGCGGCGGACGCGCATCCCCTCCATGACGCTGGGTTCCGCCTCGCCATGATTCGGGCGCCGCGCCACCGCCGCCAGGGTTTCCTGCAACGACTTGCGCAACGCGTCCTCATCCACCTGCCCCACCGTGGCCACGGAGATCTCGGTGTTGTCATCATCCCACACCACCGCCTTGGCCTCTTCCGAGCGTTGGAGAAACGCCGCCAGCTCAGGCGCCCACTCCGGAATGGGCGTCTGGCCGGTCTGGGAGGCTGCGTTATGGAAATCATTCATGTGGCATATCCGATTACCGAGGCTTTGCAAGACAGGACTGAAGCGGACGCCTTCTTAATGGGTCTTGGCGATACTCCCCGTAACAAAGGCGATTCTCTATTCTGTTCCAATGGGAAATCCGTCCGGGGCGCCCTATGTGATTCGCCCCCTTGCCGTGAGCGTTTCCTCCCATGGCAAGGGGGCGTTCGGTACGCATTTCGTTAGGCTCTGCCCTTACACGTCGCAGAGCTGGATCGCGGCGCGGAGGCCATCGCGCGGATCGCGGGTGGGGATGAACTCGTGCCCGACGTATCCTTCATAGCCGATATCCACGAGGGCCTGCATGATGGGCGGATAGTTGATTTCCTGGTCCCCGTCCAACTCGTGCCGGCCCGGATTACCCGCGGTGTGTATGTGGCCGATGTGCTCACCGTACTCTTGGATCCGCCGGATGATGTCGCCTTCCATGATCTGACTGTGATAGAGGTCATACAGGATCTTCATGTTTGGCGAGCCAACGGCCCGTACGATCGCCATGCAGTAGTCGGCCTTGTCCCCTTGATAACCGGGATGCCCCCGCATCTGGAGTTCCCCGTAGGGCGTGTCTAGGTAGGAGCCGTCGCGGCTGTTGAGATTCTCGATGCACAGGTCGACGTTGTTCTCTTCGGCGTACCCGATGACTTGTTTCAAGCCCTCGACGCAATTCGCGAATCCGTCCTCAAGCGAGATGATGCCGCCGTCGGGGTTCTCGGGGTCACGATATTGATAACCCGTGAAGCAAATGACATTGGGATGGCCGTACTCGGCGGCGGCGTCAATCGTGTCCCGGGTGATTTCGATGAGCATCTCGTGGTTGTCCGGGTTATTGAATCCCCGCACGAAGGGGGGATCCTGCGGGATCTGCACCATGGCGCAGGCCAAATCGTATTCCGCGAGTGTGGGTAGAGCGTCCGCGCCAACCAACTCGACGCTTTCCGCGCCCAACTCCTTCGCCACTTGACAGGTCTCGTCCAGATCCCAGTATTCCCCAAACATGTTGAAGCACCAGTGGGGGATGGAATGGTGGATGTTACCCTTCAGTTCGAGTTCCGCGGCGGCCGCTTCGCGGGGTCCCCGGCTGGCCGCGGTCCCCAGCGCCAGACCGGTCACGCCAGCCGCAGCCAATCCGGCCGCGCCGCCCAACAGATCGCGGCGGGTCATTCCTTGTGTCGATTGCCCACGTTCCTTGTCCATGATTACCTCCCAGAATTGACTTGAATCAACCAA
>SKRY01000406.1 GCA_007118235.1 Candidatus Hydrogenedentota bacterium
CCAGCGCCGTGCTGCGTCTTGAGCGGGATAATCCGGCCGATAAGGAAGAGTTGGACATGCACGTGGAGATTCCGCTCACCCTTCTTCCGGGTTAATCCTCAAGGGTTGGCGGAATGCGCCCGGTGAATCGAGCGTTTCATAACGGAAACACCCCAAAAGCACAGGAGAGTTTTGCATGAAGAAGCGACACATTATCGGCGGCGTCATCGTGGCGGGGATCATCGCGATCGGCGCCATGTATTACGCCCAGCCGCCCCGTCTCACCGAGGACCATCTGGAGGCAAGCCAGCAGGTGCTTGAGCGCCTGGAGGCCATTGATCAATCCGCGGCCGCCGAGCCCGCGCCGGGCGAGGAGCGCCTGGGCGCGCTGGCTGCCGAGGAAGAACAACAGGAAGGCGGCCCGGCCGCTGACGAAACCGCCGAAGAGGAGGAAGAAGTGACAGCGCCGGACGTGTTCCAAGTCAAGTTCGAGACAAGCACGGGGGATATCATTATCGAGGCCTACCGCGACTGGGCGCCGATTGGCGTGGACCGGTTCTATGAGTTGGTCAAAGCGGAATTCTTCGATGAAGCGCGGTTCTTCCGGGTCGTGCCGGGGTTCGTGGTGCAGTTCGGCCTGGCGGCGGATCCCGAGGTGACGGCGGAATGGCGCGACAAGAACCTCGAGGACGATCCCGTGGTCGAGACCAACGAAGCGGGCACGCTTACCTTCGCCAAGACGCAGTTGCCGAATTCCCGCACCACGCAGCTCTTCATCAACTTGGCGGACAATCCCCGGCTCGATGAAATGGGCTTCAGCCCCTTCGCCAAGGTGATTGAGGGGATGGACGCCGTGCGCGAGATTACGGCGGAGTACGGAGAACGTCCGCAGCAACCCATCATCCAAGCCTATGGGAATGAGTATCTCGAAGCCGAGTTCCCCAACCTCGACTACATCAAGAAAGCGCGGATCCATGATCCCGACGCGGAGGAAGAGGAAGACGGCGCGGACGGCGATTCGTAATCCGGAATTCGTCAATCGTGAAGTTTGGCCGCCGGGCAGCCCCCGGCGGCTCTTTTGATCGTTACCCGTTGTCGTTGGAGCCGGAGAGCAGGGCGTTAATCACCTGTTGAATGTCCAGCGCGTTGACGATTCCGTCGTTGTTCACGTCGGCGTCGTCCTCGGTAATCCCGGCGGGCAAGGGGATCCCCAGCACCACGTTAATCACGAGTTGCAGGTCCCGCGCATCCACCACGCCATCCCTGTTGACATCCTCATCAATTTCCCGTTCCTTCCTGCTAAACCGGAGCCATGGTTCGAGCAGGGGATAGCTCACCCGGAATTGGCCGTAGTAGTCGGGGGCGTCAGGCCGCGCGCACGAGGCCTCCCCCCCATGAAGCTGCCCAATCAGCAGACCGCCGTCCATGGTCAGCAATGGCGCGCCCGAGGACCCCGGCTCCGTGGATCCCTCCGACCAAACCACCCGGTAATACGCGTCCGGGTTCCGGAACGAGCCCGCCTGCATCTCCTCCACGCCGCCGAAGGATATGCGTTTGAAACTCCCGCTGGGGTGATGAATCGTGGCTACTTCCTGTCCAATCGCCTGGGGTCCGCTCGACCATCCCAGGCGCCTCACGCCGGGCGGGGGCGTCTGGCGCAACCTCATGAGGGTCACGTCGCCAAACGTCATGTCCGGCTGGCCCACGAGGAAATCGGCTCCGCCTTCCGTGCGGGGGACCCCGGACAGCGCGGGCGCGCGTCCGCCACAGGCGTCCGTCTGGTGAAACCAGTAAAGCTCGGTGTTGGGGGCGTTGCTTTCGTTCACGCAGTGATACGCCGTCAGGAACAGCTCTTCCCCCGAGTCTCCCCCGCTGACCAGGGCGCCGCTGCACCACAGCATCGCGCTGCCGCCCATGGTCCCAATGCCCGCCACGGCGTCCGCCTCGTTTTGCCACGCTTCGTAACAGGAGACATCGAGGTGGCACTCGCCCGCGCGCTTGAGTGTCTCGTCCGCCACGGGATCCACGTACTGATGGGCCACGCTCTCGATTTCCAGCGCGGCCGCGCCGCGATCCACGTCCGCCGGGAGCCGCAGCTCCACCAGTGTCTCGTCTCCGAAGATCGTGCCCGTCCAAAGGCCCTGATCCCCCTCGGGAATGGCGCGGTACGGCCCCAAGGCCTCACCGGGGTCGGCGGCGTTGTAAACGAACACCGCCCCGCCTTCCGGAAGATCGACGACCGGGAAGAACAGGCGCACGCCAATGGCGCCGGGCGATTGAATCCGCAGCGCCCACAGCCATCCGCCATCGTCACGTGTCCGCCATGCCCCTTCCGTGGCCTCTCCGCCCCGCACGACAACGGGCGCCTCGAAGCCGCGCCGCACGCCAATGCGCCGCACCCCCTTGGCTGGATTGAAGAGACCTGTCGCGTCCTCGGCCCGCAAGACGGCTTCATTCAGTGAAGACAAGGCAAGCAACGGGACACTGGCGCGATCGGCCGCGTGGGGCGGGGCGGCGCGTTTGACGGAGGCCGTCGTTGGACGCGTGTACTCCGGCGCGCGCGTCACGGCGGGGAAGGTCCAATCCTTCTCCTCAATGCCTAGCGCGGCCCGCTCGTGCTCATCGAGATGGCGGTCTTCCTCGTCGAAGTAGTAGTCGCGCAGCGTTTCCGTGTCCGTCTCCTCCACGAGAAACCCCGTCACGAAACGGTCCGGCGAATCGCGGACGGCCTCGCGCCATTTCATGCGCACCTCAAAGGCGTCCACGTCTTCCGCTTCCGCCTGAAGGTGGCCAGCCAGCAGGGGATGGCTCCACGGGCTCTCCCCGTGGCCGTCCATGGCGCACAACGCCAGGCCCAGCACGGCCGCCAATAGGCGCGCGGCTAGCGGGCGATACCGCATGGCGAAAGAAAGCCTTCCTCCATTCATGCGTTCCGTCCCCGTGGTCCGCGCTTCAAATCGTGGATACGCCGCCTCGGCGGCCCTATTCTTCATCAATACCCGATTCCCATAAACGCGCGGTTCCATCCCACGACCCGGTGAGCACGTAGTCCCCGCACGGCGAAAACGCCACGGAACTCGGCCCCTTTTCGTGGCCGGTGAAGCTCCGAACAAGTTCCCCGGTTTCCATATTCCAGAGCCGCGCGGGCTGCTTGGGGCCCGACGCCATGACGATGTGCGTCTCGCACGGAGAAACGCTGACGTTTGTGGGCGGTTCCCAGTAGATGCTCATGCCATAGTCCACCAAGAACGGACTATCCGGTGGCAGTCCATGTCCATCCGCGTCCGGCGGCCACACGAAGACCCGCTCCTCATTGGCCGCGTCCCAAAGCTCCAAATGGTTGCGGCGCCAGCCAAACTCTGTAAAGAGAGGAATCCCGCTGGGAGTATACACGGCATGGAACGCCCGCGTGTTCCGGACGGGAGGCCAAGATGGGAAGTCTTCCTCGCCCGTCTCCAGATTCCATCGCACAATGGACCATGCGCGTTCATACGCGTCACGGGCGAAGAAATCAGGCAGACGCCGGACACCAGCCAACAGCTCGTCTGCCACGGGCGAAGCACTCAAAAGCGTCTGGACGTACGGACGATAATACGTGTAGTGTTGACCACGAATCTCTTCCGAAGTGTGGAGAAGTTCACGCGACTCGGTATCCCACGCCTTGGCGACGACATCCCCCGTGACACGGCGGGGGCCGCGTCCGGTTTCCAGCCCGGTTGGGGTCAAGCCGCCGCCGTTGTCCCGGCAAGCCAAGACGGCGAGCACCTTGGAGCCATCGCCGGAGAATCCCACGGAGGAAGCGGCGTCCACACCCCACGAAAAGGTCCGCACGAGTTCACCCGTTTCCACGTCCCACATCCGGATGGGCGGGTCGCCGAAGCCTGTCAGCACGCGGGTTCCATCCGGCGCCATCGCGGCCGGACGCGAGGGGTGGACCTCGTCGATCCGCAGGGGCCGGGGCTCGGTGTGGGTGGTAATGGGAAACACGGCCTTCTCGTCGCCCGTGTCAACATCCCATAAGCGGGCGGCGCCGTCTTTCCCCGCCGTCAGAATCTCCTCGCCGCTGGGCGCGAACTCCACCGAGTAGATAGCGGCGGCGGTTTCGATGGTCTTCACGGCTTCGTCAATGTGTTGAGAGGGGTCCTTCACGATAAGAAAAGCGCCGGAGAAGAACTGGGGGTTTATGAAGCGCTCCATAAGCTCTTCCTTATCCGCCTCCCCGATCACGTTAGCCGGTTCGCCGGCCCACGCCGTTGAATCGCTCCATGACGCGCCCGCCGCCGCCACGATCGCCAGCGCCATCAGGCCGCCCGCCCATACAAGACACCGCTTGTTGTTCATGGCTTATCCTCCCTTGGTGCTTCTTGGCGGACCGTGTTTCGTTCTCCGCCAGGTCCGGCCCCTGTTATCGCTCTTCAAACATTGGATGCTCATCAATTTCCGCGGCTTCCCGAATCCGGTGATGATCAAACACATGGATGCGATCCCCCGTGGCGATATCCCAGAGGTGGACGACGCCTTCCTGTGTCGCCACCGCCATGCGATCGGCGTCCGCCGAAAAGGACACGCCGCGGACGTTCCCCGTACCGCTCTCCTCCGTCTCGAAAACGGTTTCGCCGGTTTCAACCTCAGTGAGCCGAACCTTGCCGCCGTCCAGCCCCGTAACCACATAGGTCCCATCAGGCGAAAACCCTGCCGGCGATGGGCTTTCCCCTTCGTTGCTTCGCTCTTCCACGAGGGTCCCCGTGTCGCGTTCCCAGACGCGAATCGAGGAATCCCTCTCCTGCACGGCCACGAGATCGCCGTTGGCCAAGAAGGTGACGGTATCCTTCGGCCGCCGTCCGGGCATACCGCCTTCCCGGAAGGTCTGGATTTCTTCCGCTGTATGGACATCCCACAATTGGATGTCTCCGCTCGCGTCCGCCGTCAGCATATAGTCCCCATCGGGGGACAACGCCACCGACACCCAGTACACCGGCTGGCTACCCGCGCCCACGGAAGACAGGGGGAACGTGATTAGGTGGTTCCCCGTTTCGACATCCCACAGCCTTGCCGTTAGGTGCGCCCCGCCAGTCACCGCATGGGCGCCATCGGGCAAAAAGGCCACCGATGGCTCGAACGCCAGAGACTGCTCCGAGGCCGCGTGACTGTTTAGAACATGGGTTGTCTCGAACGTGGCGACATCCCATAACCGGACCGTCCGGTCGCGAGCCGATGAAAGCAAATGTTCGCCCTCCGGGCAGAACGCCAAGGCCGTTACCTCTTCTTCGTGTTCGTCAAGCGTTTCCAGATGGGTTCCCTCGGATGCATCCCATATCGCAATTCGGCCACTGGGC
>SKRY01000112.1 GCA_007118235.1 Candidatus Hydrogenedentota bacterium
GATAAGGGCTGGCACGGACGGGGAGGCAAGCGGAATTTTCTGTTTGCGGATGGGCACGTCCGTTATTTGGACGACGACGAGATTGCGCCGGCCAATGATGGTCTGCCTCACCCCAACCTTACCGCCGGCGGCATTCACGGCTCGGATTTGCGGTAGGTTTCGTGAAAGGTAAGCCGGCGTGTCGGTGAGGATATCCCAGTGAGTGAACAAGTCGTGAAAGCTACTTTACGTCTACTTGTTAGAAAGGAGCGTCTCCATGCCAAAACACAACTATCTACAGCTTCTTAGCCGTTCAACCCACTCAACGAGGGGAGCCATGGTAGCGATGGTGGCCGCACTGTTCGTAGCGTTGATGGTCCACGAACCCGTAAGCGCGGAGGTTGCAGGGGACCCGTATCCGCTGGCCGATTGCCCAGTGACGGGTGAAGCGTTGGGTAGCATGGGCGAGCCCATCGCCGTGGAACATGATGTTGGCGAGGTGCGGTTTTGCTGCGCGGCATGCGCGGACCACTTTGAGGATCACGAATCCGAGTATTGGGAGGCGATTCACGAGGCGATCCGGGCTAATCAGAAGCCCGTGTATCCCCTCAGTACGTGTGTGATTAACGGCGAGCCGTTGGACGCCGAAGATGGCCGGGACATAGTCTACCGGAACCGGCTGGTCCGTCTATCTTCCGAGGAATGCGAGGCTGTGTTTCTTGAGAACCCGGCTGAAGCGCTATCACAGCTGGATGAAGCCGTGGTTGAAGAAAACTTGGCAGACTATCCGGCAGAGCAATGCGTCGTGTCTGGTGAGGAGTTGGGCAGCCATGGCGAGCCCGTTAACTATGTGATAGCGAACCGGTTAGTGCGTGTATGTTGCCCGCCTTGTATCGATGAGGTAGAGGCGCAGCCCGCGAACTACTACCTGGAGTCAGCGGAAGCTGTGGAAAGCCCTTCGGTGCATGAGCATGATCATGGGGATGCTTCCCATGGTCATGATCACGATAATCCAGGGCGTCTCGCTTCCCCGGCAAGTTCCAGCAACCATGCCGAATCCCACTCAACGCCCCATGATGGTTCGAGAAACCAACATACTCCCATCAATCACCAACATGGGGAAAGTCACAGCAGTCATGGAGGCGGTCACAGTGGTCACGGCGACAGTCACCATGGACGTGGCGGCGGTCACGGCGGTCATGGCGGCGGAGGATCGGGCTGTTGCTGATCGGAAAATGGTAGACCCGCCTTTTCCCTTAGCTTTGGGGTAAGGATGTCCGGCCAACGGCGGTACGCAAGAGAGGAAGTATCCCCCTATTATGTGGAGACCACGGAGGAAACGGCCGAAGGGAGCGCGTTCATGTGGTGAACAGCTCTATTCGGCCGCCCTCCCCCCACTTCAAGCGAGGTCGTTGAGGGGTTGAATATCGAGCGGGAAGACGTGGCGGGGCCCTCTCTGCCAACGGAGTTGAGACAGTTCCTTGCCGTAAATTACTGTAGAGGGCGAGGAGCGAAGGACCATGAACAAATCGACGGACAGAGATGATGTGGGTCCTTGGGCACGGCGTCACGCAAGGGAGGAATTGATTGGGCGTACACCGTGGGCCGCGTGAGGGCGTGATCGCGGACCGCACTTTCACGGTTTTGTTTAAGCGAATCCAGAGTATAGGCTAGCCATGTCCATATCTTCCGGCGGATTTATGAACGCGTTACGGGCTTGGATGGGCCGCGCTGCGTGGGTGGCGCTGTCCGTTCCCGTCCACTTCAAAGTGCTGGGCATCGGGTTTCTTATAGCCGGCCTGCTGAGCACAGTTACGCTTTATCAGGTTCACCGGGGCGTCTCGACGGCGCTCCACGGCGAATTGCGCCAACAAGCGGCTTTCCTTTCTTCGCTGGCGGCGCGGGACACCGAAGCCCATCTTGCGTTCCCGGAAGCGCATGGCCTAAACGAGCGGATCGAGGCACTGGCGGCCAGCATGGCCCGCTGTGTCTTCATCACCGTTGAGGATGAGGCCGGCAGGGTATTGGCCGCGGCTGGGGAGGGTAATCCTTCTTCTTCATCCTCGGCGGCCGGCTCCCGTGAGCATGCCGTGGTGACCGCCCAGACGCGAGTGGAGGGGCCCACGTCAGCCGTGGTGACGGCGGGGGTGAGCACGGCCGGCATCGAGGGCGAGCTGCGCGCGGTGATGCGTAATGTGGTGTGGTGGCTCGCCGCGAGCATAGCCTTTGGCGCCGCATTGGCCTTGGGGCTTACCCGGCTGCTTGTGCTTCCCATCCGGGAACTCGTTACGGCGGCTAGCGCAATGCGGGAAGGCGAGTATGGAACGCGGGCGCGGGTCTACTCCAACGATGAGATCGGCAAGCTGGCGAGGGCATTCAACGAACTGGGAGACGCCCTTGAAGCCCGGCAACGGGAAGTGGAGGAAAACGAAGCCGCGCGCGCGGCGTTGGTCAAGCAGATCGTGGACAGCTTGGAGGCGGAGCGAAAGACGCTTGCCCGGAACCTGCACGACAACATCGGCCAATCCCTGTCCCACCTCTTGGTTCAGGTTCAGGGGCTTGGCCGAACCTGCCGGAATACGGCCCACGTATGCAACGAGCTGCGGGGCCTCATTGACGAAACCCGTAAGCTGGCGTGGGATTTCCGGCCCTCCATTCTCGATGACTACGGGCTTGAGTTGGCGTTGAAGCGCTATGTCCAAGAGCACTGCGCGCCGATGGATATTGGCGTGGAATGCGAGTGCGTGGCCCATAACGGCGCGCCGCCGTCGCGCTTGCCGGCCGAGGTTGAGACGACGTTGTACCGCATCGCCCAAGAGGCGATCACTAACGTTATCCGGCACGCCGGCGCCCGGAACGTTAGTGTGGTGCTGATGAAGGGCGCCAACGAAGCCAGGCTGCTCGTCGAGGACGATGGGCAAGGCTTCGAGCCAAAGCTCTCGAGCAACGGCCGGGAGGGATCCCTGGGACTCATGGGCATGCGGGAACGGGCGCAATTGCTGGGCGGCGGCCTTGTCATAGACAGTCAGCCCGGGCGCGGCACCTCGGTGTGCGCGTCGGTGTTTTTTCAGGGGGATGACTCATGACCATACCTATCCTTATTGTGGACGACCACGCCGTGTTTCGCAGTGGTCTGAGGGCCCTGTTGGAAAAGGAAGACGACCTTGAAGTCGCCGCCGAGACCGGAACGGGTCACGCCGCCCTGGACATTCTGAAGGCGAAGACGATCGGCGTGGTCCTGTTGGACATTACCTTGCAAGGCCTGAGCGGGACCCGCGTGGCCGAGTTGATACTCGAACGCTTCCCGCGGATGGCCATCGTGGTGCTTACCATGCATGAGGACGAGTACTACTTGCAGGAATTGTTCCGCGTGGGGGTTCGGGGCTATATTCTGAAGAAATCCACCAGCACGGAAGTGGTGAGCGCCATCCGCGCGGCGTACCGGGGGGACACCTACATTGATCCCGCCCTGGCCAACCTGGTGGTGTCGCCGTACGTTGGCGTGTCCCCGAAGAAGGACGAAGGCCGGCTCGGGCTTCTGTCCCAGCGCGAGCAGGAGGTGTGCGGTTTGCTCGCGCATGGCCATACCAATAACGAAGTGGCCGAAAAGCTGTGTATTTCCCCCCGCACCGTGGAAACCCACCGCCTCAATATCATGAGCAAACTTGGCTTGAAGACGCGGGCGGAATTGGTTCGATTCTCCATCGATCATGGGCTGCTTAAGACGAGTTGAGCGGGGAAAATCCGTAATTTCCCCCGATGGAACCGGGATGCCGTGAGAGTAGGCTTAGGGGCATGAAGTAGTAGGAGGACCGGTTTTTCAGAAGGGATCGCGATTGTCCTGCCGTCCCGGCGGACGTTTCAAGCCCGGCTGGTGACGCACAGGGCGGCCACGGGGGCATGGTTAAGGTGGGGCTGACGTCTTGCGCTGACTATGTGGAGAGGAAACAGTGGGAAGAACGCGCGTCCTTATTGCCGAAGATGTCTCCCTGTGGCGTGATGGTCTGTGCGCGTACCTCGCAGGGCAAGAGGACTTGGAGCTTCTGGGCGTGACGGAATCGGTGGCCGAGACCAAGCGAAAGGCTGCCGAGAGCGTGCCGGATGTGGTAGTCGTCGACATGGCGATGGAGCGCGTCTCGGGACCCGTCCTCGCCCAGGAGTTGGTTAATGACCACGGCAACGTCCGGGTTGTCATGCTCACCATGTGCGAGGATGAGCAGTGCGTGAAGAATATCCTGGAAATAGGGGTGATGGGCTTGGTGCTCAAACGTTCCCAGGGCGCTGAGTTAGTCAAGGCAATCCGGGCCGCGGCGCAAGGCGAGTTATACGTCGACCCCGACTTGCGGCCGCAGGTGTTATGTGAATTCGCAACACAACGGGCGGGCCGTGAAACGCTGGAGAGCTTGGACCCGCAAGAACGAGAGCTGTGCCGGCTATTGGCCTTGGGTTATACGAACGCGGAATCCAGCAAGCTGTTGAACGTTCCTGTGCGGAAGGTCGAAACGCTTCGGTCGCGGGTCATGAGCAAGATAGGAGCTGGAACGCGCGCGGAACTCGTCAGTTTTGCGCTGAGCGCCGGACTGCTTTAGCCGCCGGCACGGGGAAGGGCGTTTGGCGTGTTTCCGCCGGGATACGAAAGGCCGCGCGCCCATGAGCGAGGTCCAACCCCCGGAAAACAGGAGGACGAACGGGATGAGCTTGGCCGTAGTAGGATTCAATCACCGCACGGCCCCCCTGGAATTAAGAGAACGGCTGCATTTTGGGCCCGAGGAAGTGCCGCGGGCCTTGGCTGCGCTACGCCAACGGTTGGGACCAGCCGGCGTTGTCATCGTCAGTACATGCAACCGGGTGGAGTTCTATGTGAATCGCTGTGGCCTCGCCGCCCCCATGGCCGAGGTTATTCGGGCATTTTGGGCGGAATGGCGGGGCGAGTCCCCGGAAGTGTTCGGGGACCATCTGTACGTCCACGCCGGTTCCTACGCTGTCGAGCACTTGTTCCGGGTTGCCTCAAGCCTTGATAGCTTGGTGGTGGGCGAGGCGCAGATTCTAGGCCAAGTCCAGGCGGCCTACCAGACAGCCCGGGACGTCAAGACGACGGACAAGATTCTCAACACCCTGTTCGAGAAAGCCTTCGCCGTGGCCAAGACGGTGCGTGGAAACAGCGTCATCGGCCGCGGAAAGGTCTCCGTGGGGTCCGTGGCGGCAGACGTGGCCGTGTCTATCTTTGGGGAGCTGGCGGAAAAGACCGTTCTAGTAATTGGGTCAGGCAAGATGGGAGAACTGACTTTGAACCGCCTCGCTGGGAAAGGAGTGGCCCGGGTCCTCCTCGCCAACC
>SKRY01000027.1 GCA_007118235.1 Candidatus Hydrogenedentota bacterium
GTTCATGTACCCGAACTGCAGACGCCGAACGCAACATAACACAGTATTGCCCGTAAACCCAATTGGGGGCTTGACCCTCCGGACTCGGAAACGCTGCATTTTCTCACACACCCCCTTTTTGCGGTGAATAACTCCCTTGACGTTGTTGTTCCCTAGGGAAGGCGATGTGATACCTTTAATGAACCAGTTCGTGGGTGGATCCGGAGCACGAGGAGTCGTTCCCGTCCTTAAAGGCCGGAGCGGATGAATCAACAAGGAGGCATTCAGCATGGCGACATCAATTCTTAGCGAGCAAAAGGCCGTCGTCGAACGGCGCATGCATGATCTCGTGCGGGAGGGTTTCAGCCCCGCCTTTGGCGAGGGCAAGATGGAGAAGAAACCGGATCCAGAGTGGCGGAAGATCCAGGGCACGGGGACCCGCCTCTGGCTCGATACCGGGGACATGGAAGAGGCGGCAAAGCTGTTCACCGCCGAATTCGAGGCCTTGACCACGAATAACACGCTCTTGAACAAGGAAGTGCAGAAGGGGCTCTACGACGATTTGGTGGGCGAGGCGGCCGCGGCCCTGCGAGAGATCGCGCCGGGCGTGGACGAGCGGGACCTTCTCCTCGAAATTGCTTTTGTGCTTAACGCCCGTCACGGCCTGAGCCTGGTCGAGCGCTTCGATAGCTATGTCAGCGTCGAACTCCATACGGATCTCGCCCAAGATGTGGACACGTCCGTGGCCTATGGGCGGCGCTTTTACAACGTGTGCCCGGAACGCTTCATCGTGAAGGTCCCTCTTACGCCAGCAGGCCTGGTGGCCGCCCGGCGCCTGCGGGACGAGGGGATTCCGATTAACTTCACGCTCGGCTTCTCTGCCCGGCAGAACTACCTCGCCTCCTTGCTGGCCCAGCCCAACTACGTCAACGTGTTCATGGGTCGGCTCAACGCCTTCGTGGCCGATCATGGCCTAGGTTCCGGGGAGAACATCGGCGAGAAGGCTACCCTCGCCACGCAGCGGGCCTTGAATAGCCTGCGGAGCGCGGGACGTCCGGCTTCGCTCCTCATCGGCGCCAGCATGCGCAAAGGGGCGCAGGTAGCGACGCTGGCCGGGCTGGATGTCTTCACCATGCCCACCAAGGTGGCGCAAGAGTACCGGGAGAATCCAGCCGCTGAAGTGAAGTCGGGGGTGCACGACGACCCGGAAGTGCCGCTCGAAGCGGGCGTTTCCCTTGATGATTTCAATGGCGCCAGCCTTTGGGAGGTGACGGACGAGTTCAAAGAGGCCGTCGATGGCTTGTTACAGACGCCGGCCGGCGAACTTACGCCAGAGGCCATTACTGCCCATTTCGACCGGACCGGGCACGGCGATCTCTTCCCGGCTTGGACGGAGGCCGAGATAGAGCAGGCAGCGAGGGACGGCAAGATTCCCGTCTACGACACATGGAAGGATCATCTCCGGGAGAAGCGGATCGGCTTGGACGCGCTCATGAACCTAAGCGCCCTGCAATCCTTCGCAAGCGACCAGGCCGCGTTGGACGCGCGGGTGAAGTCGTTGTTGTAGCCCCCAGTTTGAGGCGGAAGGGGGGGAGGGGCAACCTCGCCCCCTTCCGCATACTATCGGGGTTACGCTCAGTTCGCGGCGGAGGCCGTTGCGGCTTCCGGCTCGGGGTCGAGGGATTTCGCGGCGATCTCGTGGTGGAGACGCTGCTTGAACGCGGCGAGGTCCATGGCGCCGAGGTCGCCGAGTTTGCGGTGGCGCACGGCAACGGCGCCGGAGGCCTGTTCGCGTTCGCCCACGACCAGCATATAGGGGATCTTGTGCGTCTGGGCGTCACGGATCTTGTATTTCATGGTGTCGTCGCGCAAATCCGCCTCGGCGCGCACGCCTTCCGCGAACAGTTCGTCGCGCACCCCAATGGCGTACTCGTTGAACTGCTCGCCCACGGGCACCACCATGACCTGCACGGGCGCGAGCCATACGGGAAACGCCCCGGCGAAATGCTCGACCAGAATGCCGAAAAACCGTTCGATGGCTCCGTATATCACGCGATGAATGATGACCGGCCGATGCGCCTCCCCGTCGGATCCCGTGTATTCGAGATCGAACTTCTCGGGCATCGCGAAGTCGAGCTGAATGGTGGCGCATTGCCATGAACGCTTGAGGCAATCGCGGACGTGGAAATCAATCTTGGGGCCATAGAAGGCGCCGTCGCCCTCGTTCACCTTGTAGTCCAGTCCCTTGCGCTCCAGGGCCTGGCGCAGGCTCTCCGTGGCGGTTTCCCAGGCCTCCTCGCTGCCGATGTACTTCTCGGGCCGGGTGCTCAGCTCCACGTGGTATTCGAGACCAAAGGCGGCGTACATGCGGTCCACGAAGTTGATGAGGCTGATGACCTCGTCTTGAATCTGATCAATAGTCAGATAGATATGGGCGTCGTCTTGGGTGAACATCCGCACGCGGGTAAGCCCGTGGAGCACACCCGATTTCTCGTGCCGGTGCACCGTGCCCATTTCGGCGAGGCGCAAGGGTAGATCGCGGTAACTTCGGCGCGCGGTCTTGTACACCAGCATGGCCCCCGGGCAGTTCATGGGCTTGACGGCGACATCGCGTTCATCGATCTTGCTGAAATACATGTTCTCGCGGTAGTGGTCCCAATGCCCGGACCGCTCCCACAAGCCGCGATCCAACATGATGGGCGTGCGGATCTCGCCGTACCGCTCTTTCCGGTGTTCCTCGCGCCAATACTCAAGGAGCGTGTTCAGGATGGTCATGCCCTTGGGGTGGAAGAACGGAAAACCGGGCCCTTCGCCGTGGAAGCTGAAGAGGTCAAGCTGTTTGCCCAGCCGGCGGTGATCGCGCTTCTCGGCCTCCTCGAGGTTCTTGAGGTGCTCGTCGAGTTGCTTCTGCGCTGGGAAGGCCGTGCCGTACACCCGTTGGAGCATGGGCCGTTTCTCATCGCCCCGCCAATACGCGCCCGCAAGACTGAGCAGCTTGAACGCCTTGATCCGCCCCGTGCTCGGAAGATGAGGTCCCCGGCAAAGATCCACGAACTCGCCGTGACGGTAATACGTAATGGTCCCGTCTTCCAGTTCGTTGATCATCTCGATCTTGTAGACTTCGTCCTGATCGCCGAAGAATCTGAGGGCGTCGTCCTTCGAGACCTCGATGCGTTCGAACCGGCTGTCTTCCTTGACAATACGGGCCATCTCCTCCTCAATCCGGGAGAATTCCTCCTCGGAAAGAGGCGGATCGGCGTCAATGTCGTAGTAAAACCCGTCCTCGATGGCGGGGCCAATGGCCAGTTTCGCATCGGGCCGGATGCGCTTGATGGCCGAGGCCATGAGGTGGGCGGCGCTGTGCCGAAACACATCCCGGCCGTCTTGGCTATCGAAGGTGAGTATCTCCACCGTGTCCCCGTCTTGCAGCGGGGTCATCAGGCTTTTCACCTCGCCGTTTATCCGCGCGCCCGTGGCGTCCTTCGCCAAGCGCTTGCCAATCTGGTTAACGAGGTCCTCGGCCGTGCTTCCTTCCTCGAGTTCCTTTTGGGAACCGTCGGGCAATTCGACATGTATCGGGTTCATGATGGCTCCTGAAATGCAAACCGGGCTCAACCCCAGTCTCAAATGCAACTCGCCTTGTGGCGAAGAAATGGTGTCACCGTAACGCCCTGGATACGGGCGCGTGTTCCCTCCGGATACTTGGTTGGCGCGCCGTACCCGTTGCTCCTTCCACGGGGAACTGGCAACCTCATCCGGGATGTGCGCGCTTGTGAACCGAAGGGACGTCATGGGGCGGAACGGCGGTTCGTTCCGAACGCGCCACAAAGAAAGGGGAGCCGCCCGCATGACGTTAAACCGATTCTATCACATATTTGACACGGCCGGCTAACGCGGAACAACGGTACGCTGGATCGTGCGCGGAAGCCGCGACGAGCTGGCCGCCAAGGGATGGGATTTTTGAAAACGGTACGGGCCGATGTAAAATCCCTTCCCAGAGAGGCGGCGCAGCGAACAACGTCCCAAACGAGAAAGGAGCATGGAATGCATAAGGAATCGACGCGCGTTTTCCCGCAAGCCCACGGGTTGGGGCTTGTCATCGCGTTGCTACTGGGGATCGTGCTGGCCATCCCGGCGCACGCGGAGGAGGGGCGGACGCCCATCCCCATCATTCTGGACACGGACATGGAATCGGACGTGGACGACGTCGGGGCCTTGGCGATGCTTCACGCCCTGGCGGATCGCGGCGAGGCGGAGGCCTTGGGCGTCGTGATGTCCGCGAAGAACCCCCATGCCACGTTGACTGCGGACCGCGTCAACACGTACTTTGGCCGGCCGGATCTCCCGCTTGGCCAGCTCAAGGGCGAGGGCGTGGACCGAGGTTCGCGGTACGCCCAACAGGTGGCGGAGGAATTCCCCGGTGAGTTGGAAACCGCTGGGGACGCGCCGGACGCCGTGGAGGTCTACCGCGAGATTCTTTCGGCGCAGCCCGATGATAGCGTGGTCATCGTGACCATCGGCTACAAGACGAATGTGCGGGACTTGCTCTTTAGCGAGCCGTGCGAACACAGCGAGCTTGATGGCCGGGAGCTGGTGGACCAGAAAGTGCGCCTGTGGGTGTGCATGGGCGGCCACTTTCCCGAGGGCCGCGAGGCGAACATCCGGTGGGACGCCCAGGCGTCGGTTGAGGCGATTGAAGCGTGGCCCACGGAGATCATCTTCAGCGGCTGGGAAATCGGCACGCCCATCATGACGGCGAATGAGCTTCACGAACTGCCGGAAGACAGCCCCGTGCGCCGCTCCTACGAACTCTTCAACAACCTTCAGCCTCACCATAGCTGGGACCAGGCCGCCCTTTTGTATGCCGTGCGTGGACTGGACGATGGCCCCGCGGCGGACTACTGGGACTTCTCCGAGCCCGGCCGCATTGTCATTGATCCCGAGGACGGCAGCAATACGTGGGAAGCCGATCCCGAGGGAACCCACCGGCACAAGATCGAACGGCGCGATCCCGGCCTGATCGCCGATGAGATCGACGAATTGATGATGCATCTGCCGGAGAACGGGGGGGAGTAGCGGGGTATCACCGGGCGCGGCGGAAGAGTCTGCCGCCTTCCCGCCGGGGGGCGCGATATGTTAAGGAAAGGAATACGGAAAACCCATGCGGATTATTGATGTTCCAACCAGTAAACACACGGAATTCGTCGTGCTTGACCGCCACGTGCAGAAGCTCATCGACGAGGCCGGCTTTAAGAATGGCGTGGTTCACGTCTACGTGCCTCACACGACGGCGGGCGTCACCATCAACGAGAACGCCGACCCCGACGTGGTCA
>SKRY01000414.1 GCA_007118235.1 Candidatus Hydrogenedentota bacterium
GTCAGTTCGGCATGGGCGGCGGCGGCTTTGGCGGCACGGGCGGCTTCGGCGGCACTGGCGGCTTTGGTGGCACGGGCGGCTTCGGCGGCACGGGCGGTTTCGGTGGTACCGGCGGTTTTGGCGGTACCGGCGGCTTTGGTGGCGGCGGTTTCGGCGGCACGGGCGGCTTTGGCGGCGGCGGTTTCGGCGGCACGGGCGGCTTTGGCGGCGGCGGTTTCGGCGGCACGGGCGGCTTTGGTGGCGGCACGGGCGGCTTTGGCGGCGGCGGTTTCGGTGGTCAGGGTGGCTTTGGCGGCGGCGGTTTCGGTGGTCAGGGCGGCTTTGGCGGCGGCGGTTTCGGCGGCGGCGGCGGCGGCAGTTTTTCCAACATATCGCAATTGTTCACCAGCGGACCGCAGTTTGATCTGATGGTCGGCGAATCCCCGGCCGTCGTCGGATTGAGCAACGTCGGCACTGGCGCCTTGGGCGTTGGCGGTTTCGGCGGCCAAATGGGTATGATGGGCGGTATGGGCGGCATGGGCGGCTTCGGCGGCCAGCAGATGGGCATGGGCGGCATGGGCGGCATGGGCGGCTATGGCGGCCAGCAGATGGGCTATGGCGGCATGGGCGGCCAGATGGGCGGCTTTGGCGGCCAGCAGATGGGCTATGGCGGCATGGGCGGCGCGACGGGCGCCTATGGCACTGGCATGGGCATGGGAACCGGCATGATGCAACCGGGCATGGGCGGTATAGGCGGCATAGGCGGCATGGGCCTTGGAGGCCAACCCATGTCGCAGGTTGGCATCATCGCGCTGCTTCAAAACATCATTAACGATGTGGTGGATCCTTACAGCGGCCGCGTGCTGTCGTTCATGGACTACAACCCCATGACGAACCAGCTCATTGTTCACAACACGCCCTCGAATCTGAGGCAACTGGAAGCCCAAATCCCCGACCTGGATGTTACCCCGAAGCAGGTCAGCATCGAGTCCAAATTCCTCACGATCGAGGTTGATGATATGGACAAGGTGGGGATGACGTGGGACGCGAATATCTCGGACCTGAATAATCGCGCCCGCACAATTCCGGCCCTCGAAGAGGAAACGTACTCGTATGACATTCGCGGCGATGGGGATCCTGTGGATATCCCGTTCTACCGGCGGCCGGACGGCAGCCAGGTCATCCGCAATACGATCACGGAAGGTATCCTGGAGTCGGTCATGAGTCCGGGTCCCGAGGGCGCGTTTTCCTTGTCCGGCGTGATTTCACGCGGCTCGGATGGCGACGAACTGAGTGTGGTGATGGACTACCTGAACAGTCTTTCCGAGACTGAGGTCTTGAGCGCACCGCGTGTGACGACGATGAACCGGAAACCGGCGGTTATCGCCGACTTCCAGACTCGTGTATTCAACACGGGCGTGTTGTCCGAGGTGTTCATCACGGAGCCGGCCGTGGGCATCGGAACCGTTGGCCAGCCGACCGTGGGAAGCACGGAACAGCTTCAGTTCACGGAGTTCCTGTTCGGCATCACGTTCTCGGTGACGCCGCAGATCGCGGATGATCAAGTCCGGTTGTGGCTGAATCCGCAGGTAACCACTCAGATCGGCGAGGACGAGTTCACGCAGCGCACCACGATTGGCGATATCCAGCAGGTGTCCACGATGCGCTTCCCGCGGCAGTCCACGCAGTCGGTTTGGACCAACGTCATTGTCCGGGACGGCGACACGCTTGTCCTTGGCGGGTTGATTCAAGACCGGAGCGAACGCCGGGAAGAGCGTATGCCGTACCTGGCGGACATCCCGCTGCTTGGGCACTTCTTCCGGGGCCGGGCAGATACGGCGGCGCAATCCAGCCTGCTGATATTCGTCACCACGGATATCCTCGACCCGAGCGGCGCGCGCTTCTTCGAGGCGGGCGCATAAGACGGCCGTTCGACTAAACCGCATACACGGCGGGCGGTCCTTCCCATGCGGAAGCGGCCGCCCGCATTGCATATCGGCTCATGATTCGCTGGCTCTATAACGCAACCCTCACGGCGGCGGTTCCGCTGGCCGCGGCCTACCTGTTCCTTGCCCCGCGCCACCGCGCCCTGCTTCGGCGCTTCCATCCGGCGATCCCAGATGAACTGGGCTACGCCAAATGTCCCCTTTGGCTGCACGCATGCAGCGTGGGAGAAGTGAACGTGGCCGCGCCCATCGTGGATGCGTTGAAGGGGCGCTGGCCTGGCCTTCCCGTTGTGATAACGGCGTCGACGGTGAGTGGACAGGAACAGGCCGGATCCCGGATGGCGGGTGAGGCGCGAACCTATCTCCCATTTGACCACCCGTTGTGTGTGGCGCGTTTTTTCGAACGCACGCGGCCGCGTGTGCTGGTTTTGGTGGAGACCGAGCTTTGGCCGAATCTGCTCTTGGAGGCCAAGCGGCGCGGGACGCCGGTTGCGCTGGTCAATGGGCGTCTGAGCGATCGACATTTCCCGCGTTACCAACGGATGAGCGCACTGCTTCGCCCTGGCCTCTCCGCCATTCGCCTGGCCGCCATGCAGAGCGAACGCGACGCCGCGCGGGCGCGCCAGCTCGGGATGGACCCCTCGGTGGTTACGGTGACAGGCAACACAAAGTTCGACGGCGCGCCCGCCCGGCCGGATGACGATACGCTGGAGGGTTTGCGAAGGGATTGTGGCCTGCCCAATGAGGCGCCCTTGGTGGTGTTTGGCAGTACGCGTCCCGGGGAGGAAGCATTGGCGGCCCGTTGCCTGGAAACCCTGCGGGGCAGCCACCCGGATGCCGTCGTGATCGCCGCGCCGCGGCATGTGCGGCGCGCGGCCGAGGCCGCCAAGGCGTTTCCCGAGGGGACCGCGCGGTTTAGAAGCCGAGGGCGCGCCGGGGAGGCAAGGGAGAAGGGGGGACGTGTGCTGATTCTCGACACCGTCGGCGAACTTACCCGCTTCTACGCCATGGCGGCAATCGCGGTGGTGGGGGGGAGTTTCTACCCTGGTGTGGGGGGCCACAACCCAATCGAGCCCGCCGCGTTGGGCGCCCCCGTCGTGTTTGGCCCGCACATGGACAACTTCCGTGATCCCGCCCATATTCTGTTGGAGGCCGGGGGCGCGGTGCAGGTTGATTCGCCGGACGGGTTGCCGGACGTGCTGGAACGTCTGCTCGGCGATCGAGAGGAGCGGCAGGCCATGGGGCGCCGTGCACGGGCCGCGGTCGAGGCGAATCGCGGGGCCATCGCGCGCACACTGGACCACCTCGCGCCCTTATTGGAGAGCGGCGAATAGAGTAAGAGAGAGGCATCCCCTTGTTTCCATTTGAGGGAGTGGAAACATGGGGATGCCAGCGGAGAGCCTGCGCCTCTTGCCTGCGCCGGAGACGGGAGCGCAAGCACGAAGGACTCAGCCGTTTAGGTTAGATTTCCCCGCGTTCATGCTGTTCTATGAAGTCTTCGAGCGCGTCTTCGATCATCTCTTTGTGATCGCGCTCCAGCGCCTCGCGGTCGGCTTTGCGCCGCAAGTGCGTCCGCCGGTCGTGATGGGGAAAGTCATGATTCGGAGCACGCCGCCGGTCCGGGGTTTTGCGGCGATCCTTTTGCCAGATTCCGTGTTCGTCCTTGTAATAGCCGGGGCGTTTTTCTTCAGCCACTAGCGCCTCCCCGCTCATAACGAGCTGTAGGTGATCTCAACTTTTCCCAATGCCAGCCGTTTGCGCTCCCATGCCTACCGGGGAGCGAGGCGAAGGCGGCCGCCCGGGGAACGGGCGAGGCTCCACGGGCGGACCTACGCCCCGTTGAAGCTGAACCGTCCCACGAAATACCGCCTTCACTCAATATTTCGGCCAAGGGAGGCGCGGGCTTTAGCCCAGGCCTTGGAAACGCTTGGGACTATTCCTCCGCGACGGAAAAGCGATAGACGATGGCATGGTTATACGTTTCGTCCGGGCGAAGCACAGCCGAGGGGAAATCGGGCTGATTCGGGCCATCTGGGAAGTAATGGGGCTCCATGCAAAAGCCGTGGCGGTATTCGTAGACCCAGCCACCCTTGCCGGTAAGGGTTCCATCCAAGAAGTTCCCGGTATAGAGTTGCATGCCCGGTTTCGTGGAAAGCACCTCCATCACGCGGCCACTTTCGGGCTCCGTCACGCGCGCCATGAGCGTCAGTTCGCCTTCTTCCTTGTCGTAGACCCAGTTGTGGTCGTAGCCCCCGCCTTGCTCGAGCTGTTCGTTTTCCTCGTCGATCCGCGCCCCGATCGGCGTGGGTTCGCGAAAGTCGAACGGCGTTCCATCAACGGCCCGCACCTCGCCCGTCGGGATAAGTTCTTCATCTACGGGCGTGAAATGATCGGCGGGCATCATGACCACGTGATCGAGGATGTCTCCTTCCCCCGCCAGATTGAAATAGGAGTGGTGGGTGAGGTTACAAATGGTGGGCGCGTCCGTCGTGGCGTGGAAATCAGCGCGGAGTTCATTGTCATTGGTCAACGTATAAGTCACCATGACATCCAGATTTCCGGGAAACCCCTCCTCGCCATCCTCGCTCGTATAGTACAGACGCAAGGCGGGGCCGTCGGCGGTTGTATAGGCCTGGGCGCGCCAGACCACCTTGTCGAAGCCTTGATTGCCTCCATGAATGTGGTTTGTCCCGTCATTAGCCGTCAATGTGTAGGTCTCGCCATCCAGCGTGAATTCCGCATCGGCGATCCGGTTGGCATAGCGGCCGACGGTTGCTCCGAAATAAGGGTGGCCTTGAAGGTACTCGTCGAGCGTGTCGAAGCCCAGCACGATGTCCTCGAATTCCCCCTCCTGATCGGGCATCATGAGCGAAACGACGATCCCGCCGTAGTTGGTGATTTCGGTTTCCGCACCCTGGGCGTTCACCAATGTGTAGATGTCAACAGGTTCGCCGGCCGCCGTTTCGCCAAAGGAGCGCACCCGGATCTCCTGGCTAGCGAATGCCGCATGGCTTAGCAGCAGGGCGGCGGCCGCCCAGGCGAGGCCATGAAGAACGGACATTGTGTGTTTGCGTTTCATGATACGATCCTCCTCCTCAAGTGAATGCGCATTCCAACAGAATGTGGCTACCGCACGCCATCGCCGGATAGCCACGCAAGAGGATTCCCATGATACACAAGGCGAGAAGAAAGACGCTACCATTTGGGATGGGCCTGGTCCCCAAACGGTAGCGTCCCTAGAAGAAACTCGCGCGTATCCCGGTTAAGAACGAGGTCAAAACCGATAGCGGAGGCCTGTGGTGATGAAATTGGAGCCGCCGGCGTCGCTGACCGTGCCAAACCCTCCCGAACGGTGGTGGATCCGGAC
>SKRY01000402.1 GCA_007118235.1 Candidatus Hydrogenedentota bacterium
AAGGAAATTCCGAATGCCGAGGCTAGACCAGATGCCGCCCTGTTCAAGCTTATGCATCTCCTGCCTCAGCTTTCCCGAAGTGGGAGCTTCAATCAGCGCCTTCAATACGGAAACAGCGAAAGGCACGTAGGTGACTACGATTTCCGCCGCCAACAGCTTGATGAAGATGGCATAATAGGTATGCACGGCAAACAAGAGTTGAGCCGGATCAGAGGTTTCCACGAGATAGTGCTGCGCAAGTTTGTTGAGCTTGGCGTTGTGCCCATGGATGTCATACCCGCAGACTTCGCCGAATAGTATCTCCCATTGCCGGAAGAAAGTCTGTGCCTTGCTGCTGTCCGTCTTGCAAATGAGCTGGTGAATGCGGCGGACGCCCTTCTGCGCGGTGTCGCTCTCCGCCCCGAAATGAAGGCTGAGGTTATCAGGCGTGAAGGATATGCCGCGGGCGCCCAAGGAGACGATAGCGCGCAGGAGCCGCTCGACGGTGTGCCGGGTAACGGGCTGGGGATCTTCCACGTCGAGCGTCTTGCCCCGCATGCGGACAAAAAGGAGCGTTTCCCCGTCGCATCCCACCCCAAGGATACGCTCCCGCCCCACGCCCTCCTCGGTCTCCAAGTCATGAAAACGCTTCTGGATTTGCTCCGCAACAGTTCGTATGCCCGGCGAGTCTTTCTTCAGGCCAAGCCGCCCCGTTCCGCCGGGATGTTTGTATTCGATGACCACACCGCCGTACTTGGAGTCAATCCGGCCGCCCGCCACGCCGTATTCGTGGCGGCCCCTAACCTCCAGCTTGGCTTCCTTGATGAAGGCATCGATGAGTTTGTTGATCTCATGGCGGATGTCTTCCTCGGATTCGGCCCACCCAACGGCCGTCTTCATCTCGGCGGCCATGGCCCGTGCATTCCTTTTGATTAGTGCTTCAAGGTCTTGACTCATTCGACGCGCTCTTTCATCCTTATTGGGGCAGCCCCTTGCCTCTGTCCGTGCTCAATGCGATGTATCCTACCGTTCACGCCAGCCTCACGCAACAGCTCTTCGTAGCGGCACTGTCCCGGCCTGTCCCGCGCCTCTTGGGACATTCGAGCCTCCTTGTCCTCGCGCCCGATGGAATAGACCTAATTCCCCTTCTGTTTTCTAGCGAGTATGCCATGGCGTAGCTTTATGGCTGAATGTCACTACATGGATACATCGCTAAACTATGTTGAATATTCCATTGGGTTGATGGAACTTGAATTGCAACGATCCTAGGGCAAGAATTATGCTGGAGGTTTTACCATGCCTAACAAAGTGAAGCACTGGACAGGAATAACGCTGTGTGTACTCACCGCCCTCGCGCTTGCCGCGTGTCCCCGCCCCCCCGAGGTCGAGGTGGAGATCACGCCGCCTTCGTCAACGGTGCACGTTGGTGACGTGTTTCAATTTGAGGCGTCGTCCACAAGCGAGCAAGACGAAATCAACTGGAGTTCCGGCGACCCAAGCGTCGCCGTGGTGGACGGCGATGGCCTCGTGACGGGCGAGAGTCCCGGCGAAACGGCCATCGTGGCGGAGGGTTCGCCCAGTGGCGCCACCGCTGAGGCCGTGTTGACGGTGCTGCCCGAGATCGAGGCGGACGTCCGGGATTACTTCGATGGAGCGAAGTCCCACTTGGAGACAGTTCCCGGTGACGTGCTTGATGAGGAGCGCCGTCACATGATGGAAGGGCTCCTGGACGAGGCCAGGCGGACCTTCGCCGTGGAAGGGCCGTGTCCGGCGGCGGCATTGCTCGAACTCTACGCCCTCGAGGCCGCGGACGTGCGAAGCGAGCAGGCGGCCGAGGCGGACTGGAACCTTGAGCCCGGCGCCCCCCTGGGGCACGCCGAGATGCTTCAGGCCCGGGGGCTCCAGTTGCAACATCGCGTCCTCGCCGCGCGGCCCGGCGAACCCTGCGACGAGTTTCCCGGCGTCGAGCGGCCCTCGGAAACCACGGCCGCCGAGGCCAATCTGGAAGGAGTCGAGGGCGCGGTCCACCTAGGCCGGCCTCAGTTCTGGCCGGTGATCGTGGAGAACGAGGCCGGCGAGGAGGAGGTCTTCACCGAGTTTCAATTTCCCGACGTGGAAGCGCAAGGCGGCGAACCCGGCGCGCCTGGCATCCCGGCCGTGCGCGAGCTAGTCGCCGTGCCCCCGGGCGCCTCGGTGCAGGCCGCGGCGGCTCCCCGCACCGCGATGGAAGTGGAACTCAACTTGTATCCCATCCAGGAGCAGCCCTGGGACCAAGCGCCCAGCTTCGACCTGGAGGAGGAGCCGCCGCTGGAGTTCTTCGGCGACCGGCCCTTCACCCGAAACCGTGAACTCCACGAGACGGATGCGTTCCTTCCCAGCGACGTCATCGAGGTGACCCCCATGGGACGCTACCGGGACATGGACCTGATCCAAGTGGAGATGCACGGCGCCCAATACAATCCCGTTAGCGGCGCGCTGCGCGTCTTCGACGAAATCCAATACGAAATCGAATTCTCCGGCGGAGAGGAAGGCTTCACCACCCAGTCCGCCTTCACCAACTTCGAGCGCCTCGATTTGTACGTGGGTTCCCTGCTGAATTGGGAAGCGGTCCTTGAGACGCCGCCCATCCTGTTCGAACCCGGGATCATCGGCGCGGAATACCTCATCGTGACCCATCCCGATTTCGCGAACGCCGCCCACGATCTGGCGGACTGGAAACGGGAAAAGGGCGTCACCACCGCCGTCTTTCAAGGCGGGCTCGACTCCGGCGTCGAGGGCCGGGAAACCAACGAGGAAGTGAACACGTTCATCGAGGATTTCTATGAGTCCTCGTTGATTAGGCCGTCCTACGTCCTCCTCCTGGGCGACTCGGACTTCATCGAACCCTTCGAGCGCGACGGGATCTACAGCGGCGACAATCCCATCGGCACGGACTGGCCCTATGCGGTCCTTTCCGGAGACGGCGGAACCGAACCCTTGGTTCCCTCCTTGGCCGTGGGCCGCATGCCCGTGCGGACCGCGCAACAAGCCCAGGCCGTCGTGGACAAGGTCATCCTGTACGAATCAAGCCCGCCGCCGGCCATGACCAACGCAAGCTTCTATCAGAACATGACCATGGCCGCGCAATTCCAGTGTTGCCGCACCGGCGCCGCGCAGCCAGGCACGGCGCAGCGCACCTTCGCCGAGGTGGCGGAATTCGTGCGGGACGCCATGCTGGATGAAGGCTACGACGCCGAACGCATCTACTTGCGGACCATCGACGGCGCATACCAAGACGACCCCACGCCCCGGTATTACTACGACGGCGCGCCCCTGCCCAGCAGCATCGGCCCAGACAGCGGTTTTGCCTGGGATGGAACACGGCAAGACGTCATCGACGCCTTCAACGACGGCCGCTTCCTCATCCTGCACCGGGATCACGGCTGGCGCCACGGCTGGGGCAGCCCGCCCTTGCACACCAACAACGTGGTGAACGACCTCGAAAATGGCCCGCTGCTGCCCGTGGTCTTCAGCATCAACTGCACCACGGGACTGTTCGACAACGAGTTCATCGTGGGCGGCGGCGGCTCCACCCCGACTGGCGAGTACTTCGCCGAGGCGCTGCTTCGCAAGGAGGATGGCGGAGCCGTGGGCGTCATCGGCGCAACTCGTCTCAGCCCAAGCTGGCCCAACTCCGTGTTCACCCGCGGCCTGTTCGACGCCATCTGGCCGGATACGCTGCCCGGCTTCGGCTCCGGCGAGTCCCACCGCCGGATCGGCGATGTCCTCAACCACGGCAAGCTCTACACCGCCACGGAATACTCAGGCGGGACCCTCGAGACCATGAACTACCTCTATCATGTGCTGGGCGATCCCACCCTGGAGATTTGGACAGGACCGCCCTTCTCGTTAAGCATTCCCCAGTTCGAGGAGTTGGTGCTGGATAGAGACCGCCTGTCCTTCCTGTACGACGACGCGCCGTCAGGGACGGAGGTTACGGTGTACCAGCTCATTGAGGACGAGGTCATCCCGATCGGACGGGGGCGTGTTGACCAAGAGGGCATCGTAAACGTGCCGTATGAAACCACCCCCGACCCCGGCTTCGACTTGCAGGTGGGCGTATCGGCTCGTGATGCTGTCAGCGCCAGCGCGGTCATCGAGATAGACGCACTCGAACCGCGCTAACCCGCGAAGAACCCAACGCCCTCCGCCGGCGCCTTGGCCCCGGCGGAGGGCGCCGCACCCGCTGCAACCACACGCTTCCTCCACGCCGCCGTTACACATCCGGGTTCGAGTCCCACCCCCCGCATCCCAAGATACCAGTGACTCCCCACCACCCGTCTCCGAGGCCAAGCCCCGGTCTATCTGGCGCGCCACTGCATCATGTCTGTCCAAGGCGCCTTCGTCGCGGAAGGCGTTGTTGTTACTTGGAAGGGGAGATAGCCTTGGAGTAGAATGCGAGCAGTTCAGAGCTATCTGTTCGAGCGAGTGCGTTTTCTGGGGGCATGAACGCAAGGCCGTCTTAGGCTCTACCAATGGCGGCGCCGTGCGCTTCAAACGGAGAGGGGGATACGTCATGACTGCATCTAGTTCTTCGAATGAGATGAACCGGCGTCAGTTCATCGTTAGCGCCAGCGCGTTGACGGCTTTAGTGATGGCCGGGCCAGACATCGCTCGTCCGGGGCAAACGGCCCACGCCCTGACTGAACCAGCGGCGCTTCCCCCGGACGAGCGTGAGCTTCGGGGCGGATTGGCGGTGTGGATCGGGAGCGAGGAACCGGCCCCGCAATGGGCACAGCGCCTTTTCGAGCTGCACGACCGGCACGGTGTGCTGGTGATGGGACTCCATCCCTCGGCGGAGGCCGTGGCGGAGGCGCGGGAGCACTTGAAACAGCGTGGCGTTTACGGGGAAGTCTCGGTCGACCATCTGAACGAGGCCTCTTCGGCGGGCATTCCGTTGATTGACGAATCGGTCAATCTGCTGGTGGTGGAAGAAGGTTCGCCGTTCTCGAACGAAGAGATCGAACGCGTTCTGACGCCGTTGGGCGTGGCGGCGGTGAACAATGGCGGGGCCTGGGAAAGGATAGAGAAGCCGTGGCCAGAGGACATCGGCGAGTGGACGCACTATTTGGGAGACGACACGAACAACGCGGTGGCGCGGGACAGCCGTGTTGCGCCGCCACGGCATTTGCAATGGCAGGCGGGCCCCCTGTGGAGCCGCCACCACGAGCATATGTCGAGCGTTTCCGCGACGGTGTCGGCCCGCGGCCGGCTATTCACGATATTGGACGAGGGGCCGCGCGAATCCCAATTGCTCCCGGCCGCGTGGAAGT
>SKRY01000128.1 GCA_007118235.1 Candidatus Hydrogenedentota bacterium
AGTGGTACTTCGAGAAGGGCACGGCGAACGAAGAGTTCCTAGGCGATGGGCCTGTGTATGTGATCACCAACAGCTCGCGTGATCACGAGGGCACCTACACGGTCGTGGTGAGCCACCCCGACTTCCCCAGCGAGGAATTCGACATCGAAGTGTGGGTGACCATTGTCACGCGGGCGCCCCGCGATCAGGCCGTCATCATGGGCGAAACGGTCACGTTCAGCGTCCAAGCCATTGACGGCTCCTCGTTCGAGTGGTTCTTCGACGGAGACCTGGTCAGCGAGTTGGAGTACATCACCATTCCCAACGTGCAAGCCCAGCATTACGGGACCTACACCCTTCACGTGAACCATCCCGACTATGATTCGGAAGTGTGGGAAGTGGTCCTCAGCGCCCCCGATCTCCTTGAAACGCCGCCCCAAGCCGTGGTGGGCATTCCTCAAGGGACCGATGGCGTCCTGGGACCCGCCCTGGTGTATGCCGAGTATGAAGCGAATGCCACGTTCTCCTGGGTGTTCGACGGCCAGGAGGTCGGCACGGACGCAGGGTATCCCATCACTGCGGCGTCGGACGATCAGGCGGGCATTTACACGTTGACGGTGAGCCATCCCGACTTCCCGCAGGACTTCGTCTACGAAGTGGAAATGCGGGTGCTGAAGTTCGCGCCGGCGGCCGGCGGTTTGGGTCTCGGCGTGTTGGCGGCCGCGGTTGCGCTGTTGGGTGGCGCCTATGGCGTGCGGCGGATGCGGAAGTAAGTGGTGTGAACCATATTCCGTGCGTGCGGCCGAGGGGTGACGCGGCCCGGCGCGCTAAGTGAAACGTGATACACCACCCGCTGGGCCAAGGGTTCTTGCCTTGGCCCAGCGGGGTGCATGCTTGGCGGGAAGCGCTCTCATCCGGCGATTGGGGAGCGATAGCCCCCCCTTCGCATTGGGGCGTGACTCTATGCGTCGTCCAAGGGTGGAGTCATCCGGGATAGCGCGGTGGTGAGGATTTCCACAACGAGCTGATTCTGGGATTTGTGTTCGGCGCGGGCGGCGAGGCGGAGGGCTTCGTATACGTCCGAGGGCAGGCTGAGCGTCAGCTTGACGGTGTCGTAGAGGGGGCCATTGCCGGGCGGAGGCCAGTCCGCGCCCTTGCCCGTGGTGAGGTCCACGAACAGCTCCTCCTGGACAGGTTCGGGGATGGGTAATCCCGAGAGATCGGCGTCCGGGAAGCATTCCGCCAAGATTTCGAGGTTGCTCCTTCCGGCTTGTACGCGATGGTGGACATGTTCGCGTCCGCCGAGTTGGTTGAGCAGCCGGGTGAACCCGGCGGAGGCGATGGCGTAGCCTGACTGGCGGACGAAGTCGAGAGCGGTCTCCCCTTCGAGATCCCGGCGGACGGCCTCAATGACTCGTTCCTGTTTCAGGATGGATTTCGACGCCATGAAAATACTGCCTCCGCGTTCTCGGTCTTTGCCATGATTCAATCCATTGCAGAGGCAGTATAGTAATTTCTTTACAAAATTGCAAGCGGTGGGCGCCTTGCGCATCTTGCCTCCCGGCTGAACGATGCCGCACAACCGTCCGCCAGCGTGTCTATTGAAGCAGTTTCTTGATTTCCTCCGCCGTGGCGACTTTGCCCGTGGACTTCACTTCCCCGTCCACCACCAGCCCTGGCGTCATCATGATGCCGGCCGCCACAATCTGATCGGTGTCGGTGACTTTCTCGATCTCGTAATCAAGACCAAGTTCCCGCGCCGCTAGTTCGGCGTTCCTCGCGAGGTTCGCGCAGTTCGGGCAGCCAGGACCCAAGACTTGGATTTTCATGATGATCTCTCCTTTCGGGTTTGTTCGACATGACGCGCACTAGGGTCAACTCACTAGCGTCCCGTACGTAAATCCACTGAGGGTGGCCAACATAACCACCAACACAATGAAGACCAAGGTTTTCCTGGCGCCAAGCACACTGTAGATGACCAGCATGTTCGGCAAACTCAAGGCGGGGCCCGCCAATAGCAACGCGAGGGCGGGACCTTGCCCCATCCCCGCGCCGATGAGCCCTTGCAGGATGGGCACTTCCGTGAGGGTGGCGAAGTACATGAACGCGCCCGCCACCGCGGCGACCACGTTCGCGCGGATGGAGTTGCCGCCGACAGCCGCTTCGACCCAGTGTCCCGGAATCAGCCCTTCGCCCTCGGGCCGGCCAAGCAGCAAGCCCGCCACCAAAACGCCCGCCGCCAAGAGGGGCACGATTTGTTTGGTGAAGCCCCACGTTTCCTCCATCCACTGAGCTGCGTCCCCGCCATGCCGCGCGGCGGTCACCGCAAGCCCGGCAATAGCCGCCACGAACGCAATCTCGGGATGGTCGGGAAACGCAAACGCGAGGATGGCCGTGACGGCCGCCGTCGCCGCGATGGGGCCAGGCTTCATCTGGAACACCGTAACGAGCACAACAGCCAACACAACGCCCGCCGCGCCTGCAAGGATCCATTGGTTTTCGTAGAGAAACACCCACAACCCGCTGTCGGCCTGGGGTTCGCCCCAATTGGCGAAGACCAGCACGGCGATCATGGCCGCGAAGAACACGATCTGCCCGCCAATGCTCGGGCCGCCGCCGGTGTCCGGTGGCGGCATGGCCGCCTGGCGTTCCGCCTCTTCCCGGCGGAAAATGCCCTGCATCAACACTCCGATCACCAACGCGAAGAGAATAGCGCCCACGGCGCGAGCGATGGCGAGCTGGGGACCGAGCACCGCCCCGGTCAGCACAATGGCGAGGATGTTGATGGCCGGTCCGGAATAGAGGAACGCCGTGGCCGGGCCCAAACCCGCGCCCATCCGGTAGATGCCCGCGAAGAGGGGCAGAATCGTGCACGAACACACAGCCAGCACCGTCCCCGAAACGCTGGCTACGCCATACGCGATGGGCTGGGGCGCTTCGCCGCCCAAGAAGCGGATAATGGCGCCGGAATTCACATACGCGGCCATGGCGCCCGCGATGACAAAGGCGGGGATGAGGCACAGGATGACGTGTTCACGCGCGTACCAGTGCATTAAGGCCAATGCCTCGTACACCGCCTGTTGCACCCGGGCCGAATCGACGGGCGCGAAATAGAGCAGGAGAAATCCCGCCAGAATCGCTGCAAAAGGTTTCCATTCATTCCGCCATTCCATGGGCCATTTTCCTTCTTGCGCAAATAGCCAAATACTTAGTGGAAATACGCCCGCGGCGTCTTCTTGAGAGGGGGGAGGATCACTCCGGGGCCGGCGTACGCGTTACTTCATCGATACAATGGATAAACTGGTGGACGCACGGCGTAAGGAGACGATAGAATACCTGATTCCCGCGTTTCTCGTAGTCAATCAAGCCCGCCTGACGCAGTACGCTGAGGTGCTTGCTCACGGTGCTTATGTCCGCGCCGACCATCGCTTGCAGTTCGCAAACACAGTGCTCGCCTTCCGCCAGCTTGTCAAGGATGAACAGGCGGGTAGGGTGGGCCAGCGCCTTGATGACGCGGCTGCGAGCTTCGTAGTGTTTGCGGATGCTGAGTTCCAAGGCGGCTCCTTTCTTGGGTATTTTGCCAAATAGCCAAGCGTGAATGCAAGTCATTTTCCGTTTGGCCCGTCAAACGGATCGCTTCGCCCTCGGGTAAGGGGCTCGGCCTACCCGGCGATAGGGCGACGTTGACGCGTGAGGCGCCGCGCGGTATAGTGGTGTATGTTCGTATGAGGAGGTCATGATGCGTAGCTCTATGTTCTTGCCCGCGTTGGCCGCCGTGTGTGTGGCCGCGGTTCTTCTCGCCGGCTGTAACGGCGAAGGGTTCAAGACGCTCCAAGCGCCCGATTTGGGCGATCAACCGCCGCCCGGCCCCGGTAATGGAGACGGGGACAACGGCTTTGATGATCCCGGGGGCGATCAGCCCCCCGGGAACAATCCGTTCGCCGGGACGTGGATGACCGCGTACGGCGATGATCGCGCATCCGGCGCCACGGAGTTCGGCGAGCAACAATACGCCGTGCGGTTGGACCTGCGCCAGAGCGGGTCCAATGTGTCCGGCGATGGCCGCATGTTTCGCGTGTTCCGGGAGGGCGCCCAAGCGTCGGACGAGGTCACGTTCAATGTCACGGGCACGGCCTCCAATGGCGACGCGATCATTGAGTTTACGTCCCCCTCGAATGGCGAGTTTCAGTTCACGCCCCAATGGTACCTGCGGTTGGCGGGCAATCGCCTCGTGGGAATGCACGTGGAAACGAATCCCGATGGAGATGTGGTCCGATCGGGGCACGCGGTCTGGTATCGCGCAAGCAGCGGCTCGGTGGAAGGATCCTACATCACGGCCTACAGCGATCGGTACGCGGGCGGGGGTGCGGACCGCCGCAGCCGCGTGGGGTCGGTGAGCATATCCACAAGCGGCGGCCAAGCGGGGGGCAACGGCGGTTTTCTCGAACTCATGCCCGGCGAGGCCCCGCTCGACCTTGATTTCGATATCACCCGCGGCGGCATGCAGGACAGCGCCCTTGGCTTCACGTTCGGCGGGAGCGATCTTGCTCCAGACGAGATCGACTGGTTTGCGTTCCACACGGGAAGCGTGATTGCGGGCGCCTACGGCGAGTTCAACGAAAACGACGCGCTCATCCGCGCTGGCCACGCGCATTGGTATCCGGCGTCCTCGCCCAACCCCAGCAACCTGAACCGCACCTGGGTCACCAGCTTTGGCGACGCCGCCGCCGCGAGTGGGGCGCGCCATACCGATTTCATCGCGTTGGTTACGCTCGAAGTCAACGAGGGCGGCTCCGTGTCGGGGAACGCCCGCGTCTTGGACGAAAGCGCGGAGACGCCTCGCTTCGCCACCTATGAGGTGACGGAGGGGGAAATCGTGGGCTCGCGCGTGTTCTTCGAGCTAAGCAGTAACAACCAGAGCTTCCTCTGGGACCTGCGCCTTGGCGGCTCGCTCATGACGGGGGCCTACGAACGCCTGGACCGCAATGGCGACTACGTGAGCCGGGGCACGGCCGAATGGCGGCCAAGCACGGCGAGCCCCACCATGCGGGGTTCGTGGGCGGTATCCTACCGAGACACGCGCGGTGAACGGTCGCCCGAAACAACCCAATTGGCCGTGGTCAATGTGGGGGATCACACGGAGGATGGCCGGCTTAGCGGCACGGGGACGCTGCGTTTCGCGGGCGAGGACCGGCGGCGGTCGTTCAATGTCACGGGCAGCGTCGACGAAGGCTTTATCGAGTGGGTTTGGGAAGGCGGCGACCTGTTCGGCGACACCGTGTGGCGTTTGCGCCAATC